>NZ_JBFUKJ010000016.1:0-99474 GCF_056400905.1 Cellulomonas sp. P4_H12 | reverse complement strand
CGGCCCGTCCCGCACCCGCCGGCCCACCCGACGCCGTCCGCGGTCGCGGCCGCGCCCGCGGCACCCGTCGCCCCGCCGCAGGACGCCGCCGAGGCGGYTCACGCAGCGACGTTCGGCAGCGTCGACGCCGAGGGCAACGTCTCGGTCCGCGAGGCCGCGGGCGAGCGCGTGGTCGGCCAGTACCCCGGCGCGACGCAGGAGGAGGCGCTCGCCCTCTACGTGCGGCGGTTCCTCGACCTGCAGGCCAAGGTGACGCTCTTCGAGGCCCGCCTCGGCGCAACCGACCTCTCGGTCAAGGAGATCGACCAGACGCTCGCGCGGCTCACCGAGGAGGTAGCCGAGCCGGCCGCCGTCGGTGACCTGGACGGGCTCCGGGCGCGCCTCGAGGCGCTCCAGGCGACCGCGGCCGAGCGCCGCGCGGCCGCGGAGGTCGAGCGCGCTGCGGCCCGCGAGGCCGCGGTGGCCGCCCGGACTCAGATCGTCGAGCAGGCCGAGAAGATCGCGGCGACGGACCCGTCCCGCATCCAGTGGCGGCCCGCCGGCGAACAGCTGCGCACGCTGCTGGACCAGTGGAAGGAGGCGCAGCGCTCCGGGCCGCGCCTCGACCGGCCGACGGAGGAGTCGCTCTGGAAGCGGTTCAGCCACGCCCGCACCACGTTCGACCGCGAGCGTCGCCACTTCTTCGCCGAGCTGGAGACGCGCAACGCCTCGGCCAAGAGCGTCAAGGAGGGCCTCGTCGCCGAGGCCGAGCGGCTGCAGTCCAGCACCGACTGGGGCGCCACCGCGGGGGTCTTCCGTGACCTCATGACGCAGTGGAAGGCCGCCGGGCGTGCCAGCCGCGCCGACGACGACGCCCTCTGGGCCCGGTTCCGCGCCGCGCAGGACGCGTTCTTCGCCGCGCGCGACGCGCAGTCTGCGGCGACGGACGAGGAGTTCCGGGCGAACCTCGAGGTCAAGGAGGCCCTGCTGGTCGAGGCGGAGGCCCTCGTCCCGGTGACGGACCTCGCGGCGGCCAAGTCGGCGCTGCACCGGATCCAGGACCGCTGGGAGGCGGCGGGCAAGGTGCCTCGCGGCGACGTCCAGCGGGTCGAGGGTCGCCTCCGCGCGGTCGAGACCGCGATTCGCGACACCGACCAGGCGCAGTGGCGTCGCACCAACCCCGAGACCCGCGCGCGTGCCGAGGGGGCGGCCGCCCAGCTCGAGCAGGCGATCGCCGGTCTCGAGGCCGACCTGGACCGCGCGAAGGCGGCCGGCGACGCTCGCCGGATCGCCGACGCCCAGGCGGCACTCGACGCGCGCCGTGCGTGGCTCGAGCAGGTGCAGCGCGCCGCTCAGGACGCCCGCGGCTGACGGCACCCGCCCGGCTCCCAGGCCCTCGCCCCGTCCGGGGCGGGGGCCTGCGTCGTCCACAGATCGGCGCGACGGCCGCTCTGGCCGCCGCGCTGACGACCATGCTGGTCGCGTGGGCACCAGTCTGGAGGCGTATCGGGCCAGTGCGCCGGTCCTCCCCCGCACCGTGACCCGCGACGACGTCGGCGCGGCCGCGTGGTTCGGCCTCCTGCGCGACGGCGTCGTCCGGATCGTCTGGGGCGACGTGGCGATCGCTGCCGACCTCGTCGACACCCCTGAGCTCCGCGCCCTCGCGGTGGCCTCTCTCGTCCCCTCGCGCGGCGTGCTGGGCCGCCGGACCGCCGCCTGGGTGCACACGGGCCGCTACCCGCCCGTCCGCGTCGAGGTGCTCGTCCGCGCCGGCGGCCGGCGGACCGACCCGCACCCGGCCCGGATCGCGGCGGAGGCCGTGCTCGAGCCCGCGGACGTCGTGCACGTCGGCGGGCTCCGGGCCACGTCGGTCCAGCGGACCGGCATCGACGTCGCCCGCATGCTCCCGCGCCGAGAGGCCCTGCCGGTGCTGCACGCCCTGCAGGACGTCGGGCTCGACCCCGAGCGGGCCTGCGAGCAGCTCGCGACCCTGCGGGGGTACCGCGGGATCCGTCATGCCGACGCGACCCTGAGGTCCCTGGACCTCAGGCGCGGATGACGGGTTCCTCGGCGGCCTTGGCGCCGGTGATGCGGTAGACGTCGAACACGCCCTCCACCTTGCGGACGGCCGCGAGCACCGACGCGAGGTGGTTCGGCTCGGCCATCTCGAACACGAACCGCGACAGGGCCACCCGGTCCCGGGACGTCGAGACGGACGCCGACAGGATGTTGACGTGCGAGTCGGACAGCACGCGCGTGACGTCGGAGAGCAGGCGGCTGCGGTCCAGCGCCTCGACCTGGATCTGGACCAGGAACAGCGACGTGCTGTTGTGGCTCCAGGCGACGTCGACCATGCGCTCGGGCTCCGACCGCAGGCTCTGCACGTTGATGCAGTCGCTGCGGTGCACGCTCACGCCCGCGCCGCGGGTCACGAAGCCGACGATGTCATCGCCGGGCACGGGCGTGCAGCACTTGGCCAGCTTGACCCAGATGTCGTCGACGCCCTTGACCACGACGCCCGGGTCGCCCGTGCGCACCCGCCGCTGGGTCTGGCCGGGCCGCGCGACCTCGGCGAGGTCCTCCTCGGCGGCCGTCTCGCCACCCATCGACTGCACGAGCCGCTGCACGACCGTCGCCGCGGAGACTTGTCCCTCGCCGATCGCCGCGTACAGCGCCGAGACGTCGGCGTACCGCATCTCGTTGGCGAGGGCGACCAGGGACTCGTGCGACAGCAGGCGCTGGATCGGCAGGTTCTGCTTGCGCATCGCCTTGGCGATGGCGTCCTTGCCGTGCTCGATCGCCTCCTCGCGGCGCTCCTTGGAGAACCACTGGCGGATCTTGTTGCGCGCCCGGGGGCTCTTGACGAAACCGAGCCAGTCGCGCGACGGACCCGCGGTCTCGGACTTCGAGGTGAAGACGTCGACGACGTCGCCGTTCTCCAGCGACGAGTCGAGGGGCACGAGCCGGCCGTTGACGCGGGCGCCCATGGTCCGGTGCCCGACCTCGGTGTGCACGGCGTACGCGAAGTCGACCGGGGTCGAGCCCGACGGCAGGCCGATCACGTCGCCCTTGGGCGTGAACACGTAGACCTCGGAACCGGCGATCTCGAACCGCAGCGAGTCCAGGAACTCGCTGGGGTCGGCCGTCTCCTTCTGCCAGTCGACCAGCTGCCGCAGCCACTGCATGTCGTTGCCGGCGGTGTCCGGGTCCGCGGAGCTGCCGTTCTTCGCGCTCTCCTTGTACTTCCAGTGCGCGGCGACGCCGTACTCCGCACGACGGTGCATGTCGTGCGTGCGGATCTGGATCTCGACGGGCTTGCCGCCGGGGCCGATCACGGTGGTGTGCAGCGACTGGTAGAGGTTGAACTTGGGCATCGCGATGTAGTCCTTGAACCGGCCCGGCACCGGGTTCCACCGCGCGTGCAGCGCGCCCAGCGCCGCGTAGCAGTCCCGCACCGAGTCGACCAGGACGCGCACCCCGACGAGGTCGTAGATGTCCGCGAAGTCGCGGCCGCGCACGATCATCTTCTGGTAGATCGAGTAGTAGTGCTTGGGACGCCCGGTCACCGTCGCGCGGATCTTGGCCTTGCCGAGGTCCTGACCCACCTGCTCGCGGACGGTCGCCAGGTACTCCTCACGGGCCGGCGCGCGCTCGGCCACCAGGTGCACGATCTCGTCGTAGACCTTGGGGTACAGGGTCGCGAACGACAGGTCCTCGAGCTCCCACTTGATGGTGTTCATGCCGAGCCGGTGGGCCAGCGGCGCGTAGATCTCGAGCGTCTCGCGCGCCTTCTTCTCGGCCGACGCCGCGGCGACGAACTTCCAGGTCCGCGCGTTGTGCAGCCGGTCCGCCAGCTTGATCACCAGCACGCGGATGTCGCGGGACATCGCGACCACCATCTTGCGGACGGTCTCGGCCTGGGCCGCGTCCCCGTAGGTGACCTTGTCCAGCTTGGTGACGCCGTCGACGAGCATCGCGATCTCGGGCCCGAACTCGCGACGCAGCTGGTCGAGCGAGTAGTCGGTGTCCTCCACCGTGTCGTGCAGCAGCGCGGCGGCCAGCGTCGAGGGCGTCATGCCCAGCTCGGCGAGGATCGTCGCCACCGCGACGGGGTGCGTGATGTACGGGTCGCCGGACTTGCGCAGCTGACCCCGGTGCGCCCGCTCGGCGACGACGTACGCCTGCTCGACGACGGCCAGGTCGGCCTTCGGGTGGTTGGTGCGCGCGGCCTGGAGCACCGGCTCGATGGCCGGGAACGCAGCCCCGCTGCGTGCGCCGAACCGGCCCAGGCGCGAACGCATCCGGCTCGACGGAGAGTCGCTCTGCGTCGCCGGGACACCGGTCTCAGGCGTGCGGACGTCCTCGCTCATCACACCCCCTCCCACGGTCGAGGCGACAGTCTACGACCGCGCAGAGGGTGGGACGGTCACGGGGCGACGATGCCGGGGCAGGTCAGGCCACCGCGACGAGCACGTCGATCGCGCGGCCGGGCAGCTGGTCGCGCCCGCGGAGCGCCTCGAGCTCCACGAGGAACGACAGCCCGACGACCTCGGCGCCGCAGCGCTCCAGGAGGGCGACCGTGGCCGCCGCCGTACCGCCGGTGGCCAGGACGTCGTCGATGACCAGCACGCGGGCGCCCGCCGGGACGGTGTCCGCGTGGATCTCGATCGTCGCCGTCCCGTACTCGAGCTCGTACGACTCTGCGGCCGTCGGACCGGGAAGCTTGCCGGCCTTGCGCACCGGCAGCACCCCGGCACCGAGCGCGACGGCGACGGGGGCGGCGAAGAGGAACCCGCGCGCCTCCATGCCGGCCACGAGGTCGACCGGGCCGTCGACCCGACGGGCGATCTCGGCGACCACGTCGGCGAAGGCCCGGGCGTCGGCGAGCAGCGGCGTGATGTCGCGGAAGAGCACCCCGGGCTGGGGGTAGTCGGGGACCAGCCGCACCAGCTCGTCGATGCGGCGCAGCACGTCCGCACGCGCGGCGGGGACCCCCGAAGGAGTCCCCGCCGCGCCGACCGGACCGGTCATCGCTTGCGCTTCGGCTGGGCGGCGACGCCCTGGTGCGAGCCGGGCTTGAGGGCACCCACCGTGACGTGCACGGGGCCGACCTGGTCGGCCTCGACCTCGCCGTCGGCGACGCGCGCCGCCCGGGCCGCCAGGACCTTGCGGGTGTGCTCGCGGATCGGGGCCTCCTGCTGGCGCAGCACGACCTCGAACGGGGTCGCCAGGAAGATCGACGAGAACGTGCCGATCAGCATGCCGACGAAGAGCGCGAGAGCGATGTCGCGCAGCGTGCCGGCACCGAGGATGAACGCGCCGACGAACAGGATCGCGCTCACCGGGAGCAGTGCGACGACGGACGTGTTGATCGACCGGACGAGCGTCTGGTTGACCGCGAGGTTGGCCTTCTCCGCGTACGTGAACCGCGTCTGGTCCAACGTGTCCGCGGTGTTCTCGCGCACCTTGTCGAAGACCACGACCGTGTCGTAGATCGAGTACCCGAGGATGGTGAGGAACCCGATCACCGTCGCCGGCGTGACCTCCCAGCCGACGGCCGCGTACACGCCGACGGTGATGATGAGGTCGTGGAACAGCGCGATCAGTGCCGCGACGGCCATCCGCCAGTTGCGGAAGTAGATCGTCATCACGATCGTCACGAAGACGAGGAACACCAGGATGCCGGTGATCGCCTTCTTGGAGACGTCGGCGCCCCACGACGGACCGATGAACGAGCTGGTGACGTTGGTCGCCTCCGGCACGTTGTACGCGGTGGCGAGGGAGGACTTGACCTCTTCCACCTGGTCGTTGGTCAGCGTCGACGTCTGGATCCGCAGGCTGTCGTCGCCGACGGTCGTGACCTTCGGCTCCTCGTTGGGCGCGACGGCCAGCACGGTGTCGATCGCGAGCTGCTGGTCGTCCTGGGCCACGCCCGACACGACGAACTCGGAGCCGCCCCGGAACTCGATGCCGGGGTTGAGGCCGGGCTTCACGAGGAAGATCGCCGACAGGATCACGAGCACGGTCGAGATCGTGAACCAGATCTTGCGCCGGCCGACGATGTCGTACGACCGCCGGCCGGTGTACAGGTCGTTGCCCCACTGGGCGAATCCGGCGGCCATCAGTGCTCGTTCCCCTCGGTGCGCCCGGACTCGGGCTCGGACTCGGTCGGCGGTGCGTCGACGGGAGCGTCGGACACGGCGGCCTTCTGCTCCGCGGCCTTCGCCGCGGCGCGACGCTCGGCGATCGTCAGACCGCTCGTGCCGCCGCCGACCGCGACCGGCACGCGAGGCGCAGCGCCGGCCTCGACCGGCGCGTCCTCCACCGGGGCGTCCTCGACGCCACTGGTCCGCGGGCCGGTGACCGTGCGCCCGCGGCCCACGTAGCGGGTCCCCGTGACGCCGAGGCGCCGGGGGTCCAGACCGGACCAGCGGTGCCCCTCGCCCCAGAACTTCGTCCGGGCGACCAGCTGCATGATCGGGTGCGTGAACATGAAGACCACGAGCACGTCGATGAGCGTGGTGAGACCAAGCGTGAAGGCGAACCCACGCACGCCTCCGACGGCGAGCAGGTAGAGCACGATCGCCGCGAGGAAGTTCACCGCGTCGGACGCCAGGATGGTGCGCCGGGCGCGCGACCAACCGCGCTCCACGGCGGCCGGCAGCGTCCGGCCCTCGCGCAGCTCGTCGCGGATGCGCTCGAAGTACACGATGAACGAGTCGGCGGTGATACCGATGGCGACGATCAAGCCCGCCACGCCAGGCAGCGAGAGCCGGTAGCCCTGCGTCCACGACAGCAGGGTGATCACGCCGTACGTGACCGTCGCGGCGATGACCAGCGACGCGATCGTCACCAGGCCGAGCGCGCGGTACTGCAGCAGCGAGTAGAGGACGACCAGCACCAGGCCGATCAGGCCGGCGAGCAGACCCTTCTCCAGCTGCTCGGACCCGAGCGTCGCGGAGATCTGCTCCTCGCTCTGGACCTCGAACGTCAGCGGCAGCGAACCGAAGTTGAGCTGGTTGGCCAGGTTGGCCGCGCTCTCGCGCGTGAACGTGCCGGAGATCTGGGCCTTGCCGTCCGAGATGATCACGCCGGTGTCGAGGCTCGGGGCCGAGATGACCAGCCCGTCGAGGACCATCGCGAACTGGTTCTGCGGCGGCGACGACGCCAGGCCCTGCAGGCGGGTGGTGACGTCGGTGAACTGCGTGGTGCCCTTCGAGTCGAACGTGATGTTCACGACCCACTCGTTGCTGGTGCCGCCGTTGGGCAGCTGCTTCAGGCCCGAGCTCGCGCCCGAGATGCGCGCGCCCTCGATCTCGACCGGACCAAGGATGTACTTCGCGCTGCCGTCCTGGCTGCACGTGACGAAGGCCTTGTCCGGGTCACCGTTGACACCACCGGTGAGGTTCTTGGGGTCGGTGCAGTCGAGGGCGTCGAAGTCCGCCTGCACCTTCGGCGTGACGTAGTACGCCGTGTCGCTCGGGCTGTCGGGCGCCGCCTTGGTCGGCTCGTCCGACGGCTCCTCCGCGGCCGCCACGCTGGGCGTCGGCGTCGGGGTGGCCGCGGCATCCGTGCCGGCCGCGGAGGCGGTCGGGGACGGCGTCGCGGAGGTGTCCGTCGGGGTCGGGTTACCGACCGCGAGCACGGGACGGAAGGCCATCTGCGCCGAGGTCCGGACGAGCTCGAGGGTCTGCTCGCTCGGGTGACCCGGCAGGGCGACGACGATGTTGCCGCCGCTCTGGCTCGTGATCTCCGCCTCGGCCACGCCCGACGAGTCGACGCGCTGGCGGATGACGTCGATCGCCTGGGAGATCGTCGCCGAGTCCGGCGTGCCGCCGCCCTCCTCGAGCACGGGCTTGAGGATGATCTGCGTCCCGCCCTCGAGGTCGAGCGCAAGGTTCGGGGTCCACGAGGCGTCGGACCACTTGACGCCCGCGGCGATGGCGCCGAACAGGGCGAGGATGATGACGCCGAGCACGGTGAGCGTGCGGACGGGCCTCTGACGGCGGGTTGGAGGAGCCAACGGAGTTCTTCTCTCGTGCGCGCACCGACCGCGCGGAGCGGCCGGTGGGGTCAAGGTCCGGGCGTCGTCACCCAGACCAAACGGTCTACTTGGTGTCCGGGTCCCCGTCCTTGCGGGCGGGCGGCAGCGAGGACAGGTCGTCCGGGACGTCGATCACGTCGTCGTTCGCGTGGCTGATGCGGTCGGCATCGGCCACCGCGTCCTGCACCTCGTCGTCTGCCTCGACGTCGTCCACGTCGTCGATCTCCTCGACGACCGGGTCGATCTTCTTCGCGATGGCGGCGCGGATCCAACGCGTCTGGCTGCCCGGCGCGGACTCCAGCGTGATGACGTCGTCCTCGACGTCCACGACGGTGCCCAGCAGACCCGACGCCGTCATGACCTCGTCACCGGCGACCAGGTTGTTGCGGAACTCCGCTGCCGTGCGCTGCTGCTTGCGCGTGCGGTTCGACATGAGCCACAGGGCGCCGAGGGCGACGGCAAGGATGACGAGGAAGGAAGGATCCACGGCTGACAGGCTCCGATCGGGTGGTGTGTCCGCCGCAGTCTAGGCGCAGCGGCTCGCCGCTCCAACGCACGGAGCCCGCGAAGGGTTCCGACGTGCGAGACCGGCTCAGCCGAACAGTGTGCCCGATCCGTGGGGCATCTCGAGACCAAGGTGCGCCCAGGCTGCCGGCAGCGCGACCCGACCGCGGGCCGTCCGCCCGATCAGGCCCTCCCGCACGAGGAACGGCTCCGCCACGGTTTCCACCGTCTCCGCCTCCTCCGCGACGGCGACCGCCAGCGTGGTGAGACCCACCGGGCCTCCCCCGAACCGGGTGCAGAGCGCGGTGAGGACCGCGCGGTCCAGCCGGTCGAGCCCGAGCTGGTCGACCTCGTACACCTCGAGCGCCGCACGCGCCGCCGCCAGGCTGAGGGTGCCGTCTCCGCGCACCTCGGCCCAGTCCCGTACGCGTCTGAGCAGCCGGTTCGCGATGCGGGGAGTGCCCCGGGACCGGGACGCGATCTCGGCGGCGGCCGCGTGGTCGAGCGGCACGCCGAGCAGCCCGGCGGACCGCACCAGCACCTGCTCGAGCTCGTCGGCTGAGTAGAAGTCCAGGTGCGCTGTGAAGCCGAACCGGTCGCGCAACGGGGCCGGCAGCAGGCCCGCCCGCGTGGTGGCGCCGACCACGGTGAACGGCGGCAGGGTCAGCGGGATCGCGCTGGCGCCCGCCCCCTTGCCGACGATGACGTCGACCCGGAAGTCCTCCATCGCCATGTAGAGGAGTTCCTCGGCGGGCCGCGCGATCCGGTGGATCTCGTCCAGGAAGAGCACCTCGCCGTCCTCGAGCGAGGACAGGACGGCTGCGAGATCGCCCGCATGCTGGATGGCCGGTCCACTGGTGACGCGCAATGACGCCCCCATCTCGGCGGCGATGATCATGGCGAGCGTCGTCTTGCCCAGCCCCGGCGGACCCGAGAGCAGCACGTGGTCGGGCGCGCGGCCGCGACCTCGCGCGGCGTCGAGCACCAAGGAGAGCTGGTCGCGCACGACGCGCTGCSCGACGAACTCCTCGAGCCTGCGCGGGCGCAGCGCGGCCTCGGCGGCACGCTCCAGGTCGTCGGCCCCGGAGCGGACCAGCGACTCGGCGGCGAACCGCTCGGTCACCAGCTCCTCGTGCTCGTCAGCCACGACCGCCGCCCAGGGTCCGCAGGGCCGCCCGCAGCACGCCCGCGACCTCGTCGGCGGCCACCGGCCCCTCGGTGCCCTCGAGCACGGACGACACGGCGTCGCCCGCCGCGCGAGCGTTCCAGCCGAGACCGACGAGCGCCTCCACCACCTGGTCGCGACGGTCGCCGCCGAACACGGCGGCCGCCGGCGCGGAGACGCTAGAAGGGGCGCCGATCCGGTCCTTGAGCTCGAGGACGATGCGCTGCGCGCCCTTGAGGCCGATGCCGGGCACGCGCTGGAGCGCCTTGACGTCCTCCTCGACCACCGCGCGGCGCAGGCCGTCGGGCGTGTGCACGGCCAGCATGGCCAGAGCGAGCCGGGGGCCGACGCCGCTCACGGTCTGCACGATCTCGAAGATCTCGCGCTCCTCGGCGTCCGCGAACCCGAACAGCGTGAGCGCGTCCTCCCGGACGATCAGCGACGTGGCCAGCTGCGCGGTCGACCCCACCCGCAGCCCCGCGAGCGTCGCGGGGGTCGCGTGCACCAGCAGGCCCACTCCCCCGACCTCAACCACCGCCGCATCGAGCCGGACCGCCTGCACCGTGCCGTGGACCGACGCGATCACCGGTCACCCTCCTTGGGTCGAGAACTGAAGCCGGGAACACTCTGGCACACCGAGGCGAACAGGTGTACGAAGACACGCGGTCAGCCGCGGCGGCGCGCCGCCTGCTCGGCGGTGGCCCACGCGCGCTGGGCGGCGGTGAGCGAGCCGGGCGCGCGCTGCGGGGTGCCGAGCGCGCCGGCCGGCCGCCACAGGTGGCAGACGGCGAGGGCKAGGGCGTCGGCGGCGTCGGCAGGGCGGGGCAGCTCCTCGAGGCGCAGCAGCCGCTGCACCATGGTCTGGACCTGGACCTTGTCCGCGCGCCCGTTCCCCGTGACGGCGGCCTTGACCTCGCTCGGGGTGTGCAGCGCGACGGGGATCCTGCGGCGCGCGGCGGCCACCATCGCGATGCCCGCCACCTGGGCGGTGCCCATCACCGTGGGCAGGTTGTGCTGCGCGAACACGCGCTCCACGGCGACCGCGTCGGGCGCGTGCTCCTCGAGCCACTCCTCGATCTGGCGCTCGATCGACAGCAGCCGCTGGTCCACGTCCCAGAGCGCGTCCGACGTCGCGACGCCGACGGCGACCATGGCCAGGCCGCGGGACGGGAGCCCGTCGACGACCCCCAGCCCGCACCTGGTCAGGCCGGGGTCGACTCCGAGGACGCGCACGCCGCCATCGTCCCAGCCCCGGCGGTGCGATCCCGGGAGGCCACGCCCGGCACGACGAAGGGGCCCGACCGCCGCGCGGCCGGGCCCCTCCGTGACGCTCCGGCTCAGTCCTCCTCGTTCGTGGTCGGACCGAGCCTGCGCTCCGCTACGGCCGAGTGACGCTCCGCGCCCCTCGACCTCCGCTGCGCTCCGGCTCAGTCCTCCTCGAGCTCCGCCATGACCTCGTCGGACGCGTCGAAGTTCGCGTAGACGTTCTGCACGTCGTCGGAGTCCTCGAGCGCGTCGATGAGGCGCAGGATCTTGCGGGCGCCCTCGGCGTCGACCTCGATCTGCGTCGCGGGCCAGAACACGACGTCCGCCGAGTCGTACTCGATGCCGGCGTTCTGCAGGGCGGTGCGCACGGGCACGAGGTCGGTGGCCTCGGAGAGCACCTCGAAGGCCTCGCCGAGGTCGTTGACCTCCTCGCCACCCGCGTCGAGCACGGCCTCCACGACGGCGTCCTCGTCGGTGCCCTCCTTCGGCACGATGACGACGCCCTTGCGCGAGAACAGGTACGACACCGAGCCGGGATCGGCCATCTGACCGCCGTTGCGCGTGAACGCGACGCGCACGTCCGACGCGGCGCGGTTGCGGTTGTCCGTGAGGCACTCGACGAGCACCGCGACGCCGCCCGAGCCGTAGCCCTCGTACATGATCGTCGTGTAGTCGGCGCCGCCGGCCTCCTGGCCGGACCCGCGCTTGACCGCACGGTTGATGTTGTCGATGGGGACCGAGTTCTTCTTGGCCTTCTGCACCGCGTCGAAGAGCGTGGGGTTGCCCGCGAGGTCACCGCCGCCGGTGCGCGCGGCCACCTCGATGTTCTTGATGAGCTTCGCGAAGAGCTTGCTCCGCTTGGCGTCGACCACGGCCTTCTTGTGCTTGGTGGTGGCCCACTTGGAGTGACCCGACATCGCTTCGCTACCCCTTCGTCTCCCGCGCGGCTACGACGCCGACCCTCACAGGGTGTCGCGGACGATCTCTACGAACAGTTGGTGCACCCGGGTGTCCCCGGTGACCTCCGGATGGAACGAGGTCACGAGCAACGGCCCCTGACGCACCGCGACGATCCTACCGGCGGCGGGCCCGGACTCCACCCGCGCCAGCACGGTGGCGGCCGGCCCGACCTCCTCGACCCACGGTGCGCGGATGAACACGGCGTGCACCGGGCCGTCCACACCCTCGATCGACAGGTCGGTCTCGAACGACTCCACCTGCCGGCCGAAGGCGTTGCGGCGCACCGTGACGTCGACCCCGCCGAGCGTCTGCTGCCCCTCGATCCCGCCGAGCACGCGGTCGGCCAGCAGGATCATCCCGGCGCACGAGCCGTAGGCGGGCATGCCGCCGCGCAGGCGTTCCTGGACCGGGTCGAACAGGTCGAACGCGCGCAGGAGCTTGTCGATGGTCGTCGACTCGCCGCCGGGGATCACCAGGGCGTCGACGGCGTCGAGCTCGCGCCGGCGGCGCACCGGCACAGCCTGCGCCCCCACGGACGTGAGGGCGTGCACGTGCTCGCGCACGTCACCCTGCAGGGCGAGGACTCCGACGGTCACGGTCACGACGGGCGAGTCTAGGCGTCGCGCGCGCCGGCGCCACGACGTGCCCGCGCGCTGGATCCCGGCGAGACCGGCTCCCGGCGAGCGTCGGATCCCGCCGCACTTGGTGCCCCAGTGGCGTGTGGGACGCCGCGGACGCCACTCGAGCCCCGTGGGCACCAAGTGCGGCAGGGTCGGACGGCACCCAGGCGCCCAACGCGGCACGGCGGACGACCCCGGGGCGCGAAGCGGCGCAAGGGCGGCCGCGGCACGACCGTCGTCGTAGGCTCGCGGATCGTGACCCTCGACGAGCTCGACGCCCTCGCCGCGACCCTCGACGCCGCGCACGCCGCGACGGACCTGCGCGACCGCTTCCTGCTCCCGCCCGGCGTCGTGTACCTCGACGGCAACTCGCTGGGCGCGCTGCCGGTCGGCGTGCCCGAGGCGGTCGAGCGGGTGGTGCGGCAGGAGTGGGGCCACGACCTCATCGCGTCGTGGAACACGCACGGGTGGTGGGACGCGCCGGTCCGCGTGGGCGACGCGATCGGGCGGCTGGTCGGCGCCGCGCCGGGGCAGGTCGTCGTGGGCGACTCCACCAGCGTGCGCCTGCACCAGTCGCTGCACGCGGCCGCCGCGCTGCGTCCCGACCGCTCCGTGGTGCTCACCGAGCCGGGCTCGTTCCCCACCGACCAGTACGTGATCGCCGGCGTCGCCGCGCAGGTCGGGTGGCGCGTCGAGCACGCGACGCCCGCGGAGATCCCCGGCCGGCTCGGGCCCGACGTCGCGGTCGTCGTGCTGTCGCACGTGGACTACCGGACCGGCGAGCTGCTCGACCTGCCGGGGCTCACGGCCGCGGCGCACGACGCCGGCGCGCTGGTGGTGTGGGACCTCTGCCACTCCGCGGGCGCGGTACCGGTCGGGCTCGACGAGCACGGCGTCGACCTGGCCGTCGGCTGCGGCTACAAGTACCTGAACGGCGGCCCTGGAGCGCCGGCGTTCGGCTACGTCGCCGCGCGGCACCAGGACGCGTTCGTCAACGTGCTGCCCGGCTGGCACGGACATGCCCAGCCGTTCGCGATGGCCGACGAGTACGAGGGCGCGGCCGGGATCGCCCGGGCGCGCATCGGGACGCCGCCGCTGCTGTCGATGCTGGCCCTGGAGGCAGCGCTGCACGCGTTCGACGGGGTCGCGATCGAGGACGTCCGGCGCCGGTCGCTGTCCCTCACGCGGTTCCTGCGCGACGCCATCACGGCGGTGCTGCCCGCCGCCGAGTTCGCGTCGCCCGAGGCGGACGACCGGCGCGGCTCGCAGGTCGCCCTGCGACACCCGGACGCGTACGGCATCGTCCAGGCGTTGGCCGCGCGCGGGGTGGTCGGCGACTTCCGCACCCCCGACGTCGTCCGGCTGGGCGTCGCCGCGCCGTACCTGACGCACGCCGACCTGGTCACCGCGGTGCGCGCGCTGCGCGACGTGCTCGACGCGGGCGAGCACCGGGATCCCGCGTGGACGACGCGCAACGCCGTCACCTGACCTACTCGCGCGCGAGCCCCAGGTGCCGCGTCTGGCCGTCCCAAGCCGGCAGGAGCCCGCGCACGAGCGCTACCAGCGACTCGGGGAAGACCTCGATCTCGACCCGGTCGAGGTCGTCGAGCGACCACCACCGCAGCTCGTCGATGACGTCGTGCTCCAGCTCGGTCCAGCCGGCGCGGTCGACGGCCGCGAACGACGCCGCGGGCACCCGAGCCAGGTAGATCGTCTCGTCCTGCCGGCAGTGCTCGAGGAAGAAGTCGAAGATGGCCGAGCGCGTGAACACCGGCCCGACGAGCTGGGCGGGGTCGAGCACGATGCCCGTCTCCTCGCGGACCTCGCGCAGGGCCGCCGACAGTGGGTCCTCGCCGTCGTCGATGCCGCCACCGACCGTGAACCACCAGCTCCGCTCGGGCTGGTCGACGTCGTGCCCTCGGATCAGCAGCACCCGGTCGTCCTCGTCGAGCAGGATCACGCGCGCGGCCTCGCGGAACAGCAGGCCGTCGTCGCCGCGGCGCCACTCGGGCCCGAGCCCGTGCACCGGTCCGCCGCCGTGGGCGCTCGACCGGCCGGCAACGGCAGAGGCCGCGGACGGGTCGTCCGCGGCCTCGGCCACCGTGTGGTCCTGCGTCACCAGCCGCGCTCGGCCAGGCGGTGCGGCTCGGGGACGTCCTCGACGTTGATGCCGACCATGGCCTCGCCCAGGCCGCGCGAGACCTTGGCGATGACGTCCGGGTCGTCGAAGAACGTGGTCGCCTTGACGATCGCGGCAGCCCGCTCGGCGGGGTTGCCCGACTTGAAGATCCCGGAACCGACGAACACGCCCTCGGCGCCGAGCTGCATCATCATCGCGGCGTCGGCCGGGGTGGCGATGCCGCCCGCGGTGAAGAGCACGACGGGCAGCTTGCCCGCCTCGGCGACCTCCTTGACCAGGTCGTACGGCGCCTGCAGCTCCTTGGCGGCGACGAACAGCTCGTCCTCCGGCAGCGAGGTCAGGCGGCGGATCTGGTCGCGCAGAGTGCGCATGTGCGTCGTCGCGTTGGAGACGTCACCCGTGCCCGCCTCGCCCTTGGAGCGGATCATGGCCGCGCCCTCGGTGATGCGGCGCAGCGCCTCGCCCAGGTTGGTCGCGCCGCAGACGAAGGGAACCGTGAAGCCCCACTTGTCGATGTGGTGCGCGTAGTCCGCCGGCGTGAGCACCTCGGACTCGTCGATGTAGTCGACGCCGAGCGACTGCAGCACCTGCGCCTCGACGAAGTGGCCGATGCGGGCCTTCGCCATGACGGGGATGGAGACGGCCTCGATGATGCCGTCGATGAGGTCGGGGTCGCTCATGCGCGCGACGCCGCCCTGTGCGCGGATGTCGGCCGGCACGCGCTCGAGGGCCATCACGGCGACGGCTCCGGCGTCCTCGGCGATCTTCGCCTGGTCGGCGGTGACGACGTCCATGATGACGCCGCCCTTGAGCATCTCGGCCATCCCCCGCTTCACGCGGGCGGTGCCGATGACGCCGGCGTGCGTCGCGGTGGTGGGCTGGCTGTTCTCGCTGGTCACGTCGAGCCTCGCAGATCGTGGTGCGGTCGGGGTACGGCTGCCACGTGGGGACACGGCGGCCTGATCGGCCAATCGTAGTCCGTCGAGGACGGACTCCTCCGCGCGTCTCAGCGCGATGGCGGGGTCCCGACGGCGCCGGTCTGGGTGCCCGGTCGGCCGAGGTTCTCCGGCCAGGCGTCGTCCAGCTCGAGGCTCGTCGGCTCGGGCGCGTGCCCGGCGAGCCGGAGGAGCCGGACCAGCGGACCTCGTCGGGCGCGCCGGGTCTGGACCACGGCCTCGTTGGCGAACCGGCGGGCCAGCTGCACCCGGTACCAGGACGACGCGAGCAGGTCGACCAGCTCGGCGCCGGCGRGGTCGGCGCGGAGCGCGGCGACCTCGTCCGGGTCGTCGAGCGCCTCGCGGAGGGTGGCCGACAGCTCGCTCTCGATCCCGCCGCGGTCCACGGCGAGCAGCTCGGCTCCCCCGGGCGGCGCGTCGTCGGGACCGAGCAGCTCGAGCAGGTCGGGCGGGAGCTCGTTCGTGCTGGTCGACAGCGCAGCCCAGGCCGCCTCGCCGACGAGCACCGAGCTGACCGGGTCGAGCAGCCCGGACGTGGCGAGCTCCGCCGCGACGGTGGCGCGACGGACCAGCTGGGCGTCGAGCACCGCACGGGACGTGTTGACCTTGCGGTGCAGCCGGTCGAGGCGCGACGCCGTGACCCACAGCCACCACAGGACGAGGGCGACGACGATCGTCACGTAGACCGTGATCTCCGACCACCTCATCGGGACTCACCCCGCCCACGACGCATCTCGATCAGGCGCGCACCGCGCACGGACGACGGGTCCTCCCGGACGGGGGTGTGCCGCCCCGCGACGACCATCTCGTAGACCGCGAGCACCTGGTCGGTGACGGTCGCCCAGTCGTACTGGCGCACGACGTCGAGCGCGTGGGCCGAGACGCGGGCGCGCAGCTCGGGGTCACGCAGCACCCGCACGAGCGTCTGCGCCAGGTCGGCGCTGTCGCCGGTGCGGAAGAGGACGCCGGCCTCCCCGTCGTCGAGCACGCGAGAGAACGCCCCGAGGTCGCTGGCGACCACCGTGGCGCCGGCGCTCATCGCCTCCACGAGCACGATCCCGAAGCTCTCGCCCCCGGTCTGCGGGCCGCAGTAGACGTCGACCGACGCCAGGAGAGCCGCCTTCTCGTCGTCGGAGATCCCGCCGACGAACTCGACGGCCGCCGCGGCGTGCTCGCCCACCAGCTCGCGGACCTCGTCCGGACCGGTCTCGCCCCGACCGGCCACCAGGAACCGCGCACCCGGGATCTCGGCCAGCACGCGCGGCACGGCCTCGAGCAGCACCGGCAGACCCTTGCGCGCCTCGTCCAGCCGTCCGAGGAACGCGATCGTGGGCCGCTCGGGCGTCCCAGTCCAGCGGGGGTCCGGCTGCGCCGCGGCGAACGCGTCGACGTACACGCCGTTCGGGATGACGACGGCGTCGCCGCCCATGTGCTCGACGAGGGTGCGGCGCGCGTCCTCCGACACCGCGATCCGGGCCGAGATCTTCTCCAGCGACTGCCGCACCAACGGGTACGCCATCTGCAGCGGGCGCGACCGGATGAGCGCCGTGTGGAACGTCGCCACGATCGGTCCGTCGGCGATCCACAGCGCGAGCATGCCGAGGCTCGGCGTGACCGGCTCGTGCAGGTGCAGGACGTCGAACTCCCCCGCGCCCAGCCACTTGCGCACCCGCGCCGCGGTCACCGGGCCGAACGTCATGCGCGCGACCGCGCCGTTGTACCGGACCGGGATCGCCCGGCCGGCCGAGGTCATGTACGGCGGGATCGGCGTCTCGTCGTCGGCCGGCACGAGGACCGAGACCGAGTGGCCGCGCGCGATGAGGGCCTCGGCGAGGTCCCGCACGTGGAACTGGACGCCGCCGGGGACGTCGTAGGAGTACGGGCACACGATGCCGATCCGCAGCGGCCGCGCCGGGGGCTGCGGCCTCATCCGGCGGCCGCGATCGTCGCCGCGTAGCGCGCGGGGTCGAGGTCCTCGACGAACACCTTCTGCAGCATGTGCCAGTCCTGCGGCCGCTGCCGGACCCCGGCCGCGAACTGGTCGACCCAGGCCTGCGTCATCGCGCGCACCTGGTCGGCCCGAGGCACGCCCGGCGGGATCTCGATCGCCTTGTTGAACTGGATGACGATGCCCCACGGTGAGCGCGCCGCACGTCGGCGGGCACCACGGAGGCGTTCGTAGTAGATGACGGTGGTGACCAACGGGGCGCCCGTCGAGATCGAGAGGGCGGCCGGTCCCGCGGCGACCCGGGCGCGGTGGCCGAGGAAGTCGACCTCGATCCCCTTGGCGGTGAGGTCACGGTCGGCCAGCAGGGGCAGCAGGCCGGCGCCGGCGCGGGCCGCCCTGACGAGACCGCGGAACACGTCGCCGTCGCCGGTGAGCGCGAAGATCGTGATCCCGATGCTCTCCCGGAACGCGACGAACTCCTGGAACAGCTCCTCGGGCTCGAGCCGCTCCGCCACGGTGGTGACGGGCGCGACCGCGCGCGCCGCCCAGGCGCCGGCGAGGTCCCAGTTGCCGGTGTGCCCGAGCGCCAGGACGACCGCCTGGTCGCGGTCGGTGTGGACCCGCAGGTTCTCCGTGCCGACGGCGCGCACCCGCGCGTCGACGCGGTCCTGGGGCAGCGTGGCCAGCGCGAACGCCTCGCCGAAGTACCGCATGTAGGAGCGCATGCCGGCGCGGCTGAGCCGCCGCAACGCGCGGTCGTCGAGCTCGGGCCGCACCCGCTGCAGGTTCCGTTCCAGCTGGCGCACCCCGCCGCCGTGGCGCAGCCAGGCGAGGTCGGCCGCGGCGTCGCACGCCGTGCGCAGCACGGAGCCGGGCAGGCGCCCGGCCACCTTCCACGCGGTCGCATAGGCGCGCGCGACATCCAGCTTCACTCGGTCACCTGCGTGGCCTGCCGGTGCACCTTGCTCATCCGCTGCACGATCGTGACGGCCGACGCCAGGGCGAGCAGCCCGAGGACGACCGTGAGCACGACCGTGGGCGCGCCGACGCCGACCGCGAACGTGGCGACGAGCACCAGCGCGAGCCGGTCGGCGCGCTCGGCGATGCCGCCCGACGCCGTCATGCCGAGGCCCTCGGCGCGCGCGCGGGCGTAGGGCACGATCGAGCCGAGCACCAGGCAGGCGAGTGCGAGCACCGCGGAGAGCCGGTCGTCGCCGCCGGCGGTGAACCAGAGGACGAGCCCCGCGAAGATCGCGCCGTCGCCGAACCGGTCCATCGTCGAGTCGAGGAACGCCCCCCACGGCCCGGAGCGGCCGGCCTGACGCGCCATCACCCCGTCGAGCGAGTCCGTGAGCACGAAGACCGTGATGATCAGCGTGCCCGCCAGGAAGTGACCGGTCGGGAAGGCCCAGAGCGCCGTGAGGACCACGACGAGCGTGCCGCCGACGGTCACGGCGTCCGGTGAGACGCCGGCACGCAGGAGCGCCCGGGCGACGGGCGTGAAGACGCGGGTCATGGCACCGCGCAGTCCGTTCAGCACGTGCCGATCATCCCTTCGCCGGGGTCGGCCACGCGGCTGCGAGGCGCGCCCGCGTGTCCCCGAGCAGCTCGGGCAGCGCGCGGCTGCGCGCCACGATCGGCAGGAAGTTCGAGTCCCCGCCCCACCGCGGCACCACGTGCTGGTGCAGGTGGGCCGCGATGCCCGCGCCGGCCACCTCGCCCTGGTTCATGCCGAGGTTGAACCCCTGCGGCGCGGACACCTCCCGGACCACCCGCATCGCGGTCCGCGTGAGCTCGGCCACCTCGGCCACCTCGGGGTCGGTGAGGTCCGTGTAGTCGGCGACGTGCCGGTACGGGCATACGAGCAGGTGCCCCGAGTTGTACGGGTAGAGGTTGAGCACCACGTAGGCGACCTCGCCCCGCGCGACGATCAGGCCGTCTTCGTCGGACAGCGTCGGGATGCGGCAGAACGGGCACCCGTCCCCGGCCTCACGGTCGGCCGGCTTGTCCTGCCCGCCGAGGTAGGCCATGCGGTGCGGCGTCCAGAGTCGCTCGAACCCGTCCGGCACGCCGGCGAAGTGATCGGCTGGTTCGCTCACCGCTCAGACCTGCACGCGGTCGCGCACCGCCGACGCGATCCGTTCGATCGCCTCCGCCACGGGCACGCCGTTGTCCTGGCGCCCGTCGCGGTAGCGGAACGAGACGGCCCCGGCCTCGGCGTCCTCACCGCCCGCGATGAGCACGAACGGGATCTTCTGCGTGCTCGCGTTGCGGATCTTCTTGCCGAACCGGTCGTCGGAGCGGTCCACCTCGGCCCGGATCCCCTGGGCCCGCAGCTGCCGCACGACGTCGTCGAGGTAGGGCTCGAACGGCTCGGCCACCGGCACCGCCAGCACCTGCACGGGCGCGAGCCACGCGGGGAACGCGCCGCCGTAGTGCTCGGTCAGCACGGCGAAGAACCGCTCGACCGAGCCGAACAGCGCGCGGTGGATCATCACGGGCCGCTGCCGGCTGCCGTCGGACGCGGTGTACTCGAGCTCGAACCGCTCGGGAAGGTTGAAGTCGAGCTGGATCGTCGACATCTGCCAGGTGCGTCCGAGCGCGTCCTTGACCTGCACGGAGATCTTCGGACCGTAGAACGCCGCGCCGCCCGGGTCGGGAACAAGGTCCAGCCCCGACGCCTCGGCGACCTGGCGCAGCGTCTCGGTGGCCTCGTCCCAGACCTCGTCGGAACCCACGAACTTGTCGGGGTTCTTGGTCGAGAGCTCCAGGTAGTAGTCGTCGAGCCCGTAGTCCTTGAGCAGGTCGAGGACGAACTTGAGCGTGGTGGTGAGCTCGTCGGCCATCTGCTCGCGGGTGCAGTAGATGTGGGCATCGTCCTGGGTGAAGCCGCGCGCGCGGGTCATGCCGTGCACGACGCCGGACTTCTCGTAGCGGTACACGGTGCCGAACTCGAAGAGCCGCAGGGGCAGCTCCCGGTAGGAGCGTCCGCGCGCCGCGAAGATCAGGTTGTGCATCGGGCAGTTCATCGGCTTGAGGTAGTACTGCTGCCCCGCCTTGCGCACGTGCCCCTCGGCGTCGCGCTCCTCGTCGAGGGTCATCGGCGGGTACATGCCGTCGGCGTACCAGTCGAGGTGCCCCGAGATCTCGTACAGCTTGCTCTTGGTGATGTGCGGGGTGTTGACGAACTCGTACCCGCCCTGCACGTGCCGCAGGCGGCTGTAGTGCTCCATCTCCATGCGGATGACGCCGCCCTTGGGGTGGAACACGGCCAGGCCGGAGCCGATCTCGTCCGGGAACGAGAACAGGTCGAGCTCGGTCCCGAGTCGCCGGTGGTCGCGGCGCTCGGCCTCGGCGATCCGCTCCAGGTAGGCGCGCAGCTCGTCCTTGGTGGGCCACGCGGTGCCGTAGACGCGCTGGAGCTGCGGGTTCTTCTCGGACCCGCGCCAGTACGCCGCCGCCGACCGGGTCAGCTGGAAGCCGTTGCCCAGCAGACGGGTGCTCGGGATGTGCGGGCCGCGGCACAGGTCCTGCCAGACGACCTGCTCGCTCTCGCGGCCGGCCCCGCGCACGTTCTGGTAGATGCTCAGGCCGCCGAGCCCGACCTCGACGGACGCGCCGTCGGCCGCGGTCGGGTCGCCCTTGAGGCCGATGAGCTCGAGTTTGTACGGCTCGTCGCGCAGCTCCTTGCGGGCCTCCTCCTCGGTGACGTCCCACCGGCGGAAGGTCTGGCCCTCCTTGACGATCCGGCCCATCACCTTCTCGATCGCCTTGAGGTCCTCGGGGGTGAACGGGGTCTCGACGTCGAAGTCGTAGTAGAAGCCGTCGGTGATGGGCGGGCCGATGCCCAGCCGGGCGGAGGGGTTGACCTCCTGCACCGCCTGCGCGAGCACGTGCGCCGCCGAGTGGCGCAGGACGGCGAGGCCGTCGGGCTCGTCGAGAGTGACGGCCTCCACGACGGCACCGTCGGCCAGCGGGAGGTGCAGGTCGCGCAGCTCGCCGTCGACGCGGGCGACGACGACGTCTCGCCGGGAGGAGTACAGGTCGGTACCCGTCGTCCCCGGCTCCACCGTGGTCGCGATCCCGTCGACGGTGAGGGTGATGAGCTCGGGCACCGGTACAGCCTCCTTCGTGGCCGCTCGCCCTGGCGGCGAGCCCCTCGATGCTACCGGCGGCCCTACCGCCTGCCGGACCTCATATGGACGACAGGAGGGGCCGGCCCGCTGGGCCGACCCCTCCTGATCGAGTGGGCGATACCGGACTCGAACCGATGACCTCCTCGGTGTGAACGAGGCGCTCTACCAACTGAGCCAATCGCCCGTCTGCCGCGAGAACATCGTGCGCGACACGCCGGGCGTCACGAACGACCGTCACCCGCGGGTGACATCGAGGAGGATGCTACCCGGCTCGGCACGAGAATCCGAAACGGGAGCACTGCAGGTCATCGCGACGGCGTCAAGGGCCACGCCGTCGCCAAGATGGGTGCTGTCACCCCTGCGTCCCCGTTCAGGGGCGCGTCCCTCCGGGTGAACTCGCGCCATCTACCGGTCCAATCGGGCATCTGGCCTGCCATGATGGGACCTCCAGCCCTTGCGAACAGGAGGACCCGATGACGAGCTCGACTTACGACGTCGTCGAGGTCGTCGCCATGCAGCTCATCGGCTCTGACGCCAGCGTCATCCCGGTGAGCGCCGAGTTCTCCTTCCGGACCACCGATCCTTACACGGTGCGCGCGGTCTTCACCGGCCCGCACACCATGTCGACGTGGCTGATCGGCCGCGAGCTCCTCTCCCTGGGGATGCACGCGACGGCCGATGCTCCCGCGGGGACCGGAGACGTGCAGGTGTGGCGTGACGAAGACCCCGACTACACGCTGGTGTCGCTCAGTGGAGTCGAGGGGAGCGCGCTCCTCGCCGCGCCGACCGAGCCGATCGAGCGGTTCCTCGCCGGGACCGAGGCCCTCGTGCCGCTCGGCACCGAGAGCGACCGCATGGAAGGCGAGATCACGGCGCTCATCGCCGCTCTGCTGACCGCCTGACCGTCCTCACCACGACCGGTTCCGCCTGCTGGCGGGGCCGGTCGTCGCATGTCCGGACACGTCAGGGGTCGAGGTCGTCCGCCAGCCGGGCCTGGAACAGACGCTGCGCCTCCAGCGAGATCGGGCCGGCCGCGACGGCGGACCCGTCCAGGCTGACCACCGGCGACACGTTGCGGATCGAGCCGCTCATCATCAGGTGCGTGGTGCCGTCGCCGACCTCGTCGAGCACGTCGTAGCGCAGCTCCCCCGGCGCGCCCTCCCGGACCGGCAGGCCGGCCGCCGCGGCCCACTCGAGCAGGAGCTCACGCGTGATGCCCGCCAGGCAGCCGCTCGACAGCGGGGGCGTCACCAGCTCGCCGCCGCGCTCGACGAAGACGTTCGATGCCGTGCCCTCGCACAGGTCGCCGAGGGTGTTGGCGAGCACCGCCTCGTCGGCGCCCAGGCGGTACGCCTCCGAGACCGCGACGACGTTCTCCGCGTACGACGTGGTCTTGAGGCCGGCCACCGACGACCGCTCGTTGCGGACCCACGGGACGCGCACGACGCGCGAGACCTCCGACGACGCGCCGGGCCCCGCCAGGACCAGCACCGTCTGGCGCTGCTGCTCCGGGGCGAAGCGGTACGAGCCCAGCGGACCCGGTCCGCCCGTGAGGGTGATGCGCAGGCGTCCCACCTCGGGGCCGGCGGCGGCCAGGACGGCCGCGACGCCCTCGCGGACCAGGTCCAGGTCCGGCTCGGCCAGCCCGATGCCCACTGCGGACCGCGTCAGCCGGCGCAGGTGGCGGGTCAGCGCGAAGGCCGTCCCCTCGTACACCGCACAGGTCTCGAAGACGCCGTCACCGACGGTCACGCCGTGGTCGACGCCGGACAGAAGGAGGTCGTCCGGGCCGTAGAGACGACCGTTCGACCAGATCACGACACCCATGGCGTCAGTCTGTCATCCGTCCGGGAGCACCGTCGGACGCGAGGCCGACGAGCCGGCGGGCCTTGAGCTCCGTCTCGGCCCACTCCCCCTCGGGGTCGCTTCCCCACGTGATCCCCGCGCCGGTGCCGAACCGCAGGACGTCGTCTGCCCACCAGAACGTCCGGATGCCGACGGCCAGCTCGGCGCGGACGGAGCCGTCGGCACCGACCTCGATCCACCCGACGGCCCCGCAGTAGGGCCCGCGCGGGACGGTCTCCAGCGCGGCGATGATGTCGAGCGCCGACGACTTCGGGGCGCCCGACACCGAGCCCGGCGGGTAGGTGGCGTCGAGCAGCCGCGCCCACAGGTCTTTCGCCTGGGCCACGTCGTCGTCGAGCACGCCCTGCACCGTGCTCACCAGGTGGACCAGCCCCGGGTGACGTTCCTCACCCAGCAGGGTCGTGACCTCGACGGTGCCCGGGACGCACACCTTCTGCAGGTCGTTGCGGACGAGGTCGGTGATCATGACGTTCTCCGCGCGGTCCTTCTCCGTCAGCCCGTCCGGCGTGGCCGCGGTCCCCTTGATCGGACCCGACGACACGACGCCCCCCTCGACGCGCAGGAAGAGCTCCGGCGAGGCGGTCACCACCCAGACCTCGCCGGGCACCTGCACGCCGCCCGAGAACGGCGCGGGGTTGCCGGCGTCGAGCACCGCGCCGAGCGCCCGCGCGGCGGGTTCGCCACCTGCCGCGGGTAGGGGCGCGCTCAGCACCCGACAGAGATTCGCCTGGTAGACGTCGCCTTCCTCGATGTGGTCGCGCACGCGCCCGACCGCGGTCACGTACTGCGCACGGTCCAGCGACGACACCCACGCGGCCGGGTCCGGGCCGGACCACCTGCCCGGAACGGCGCCCGTCGCGGGTCGCGTCCGGGCGAAGCGCCAGGCGCGCACCGAGCCCTCGAAGTCCCCCACGACCGCCCACCAGCCGGGCTCCGTGAGCCGCTCGGGCTGCGCGCGCACGTCCACGACCTCGACCACGTCGGACGCCTCGACGCCCGCGAACCACGCGACGCCCCGGGTACTGACGGTCGGCTCGGGCACCCGCACACGCTACCGATCCGGGCCCCGACACCCGATGTTCCGCGCGATCACCCGGGTGCCGGGAGCCAGTTGGACTCTCGCCGAGATCGTCAGTTAGAGTTCGGGACGCACACGGAACACCGGTGAAAGCCGGAGTGGCGTGCTGTGCGGACGTGGCTCAGTGGTAGAGCATCACCTTGCCAAGGTGAGGGTCGCGGGTTCGAATCCCGTCGTCCGCTCGGAGGCAGACATCCTGATCGGCATACCGAGCCGCTCTGGACTGCGGTCTCAGGGTGGAGTGGCCGAGAGGCGAGGCAGCGGCCTGCAAAGCCGTATACGTGGGTTCGAATCCCATCTCCACCTCGTAGCACCTCATGCATGACCCGGCTTGATCCCCGGGCGATTGGCGCAGCGGTAGCGCGCTTCCCTGACACGGAAGAGGTCACTGGTTCGATCCCAGTATCGCCCACCAGCGTTTATGCAGATCAGCCCCGGTTCCCACCGGGGCTTTTTTGTTGCGTGCCACCGACGACGGGCCAGACATCCCCACTGGCGTCCGTCGCGCAGTACACCTGCGCGGCCACGAATCCCGGCCCTGCGCATCAGCACCCCCCTCCCCCCGGGCAGAAGACCTGTGAATGGGTGATCAAGCACCCAGGCCCTAGGTGGCGGCCAGATGAAGAAGGCCACCGCCACGACGTTCTCTGCTAGGCAGTCCGCCCCTTTCCTGAGCCCACGAGACGGCGGCTCGGACCTCGGGTCCGAGCCGCCCGTGGCCACGGTCGTCCGAGAAGTCCGCGCAGCCGGTCGGGACCGGTCTTGTGAGGGGCTGACCGAGCGGCGCGAGCAGGAGTTCAATGGAGACCTGCTCGCGTTCATCCTGACCTGCCTTGCCGCGGCACACCCGATCCGGCCGGATCGCCGCCGCGTCCGGTGACGGCTGCGCTCCCCCATGTCGACTGCCACGGAGCCCCGCCGGCGACACCGGACCACCGGAAGGAACTCCCGATGGCAGCAACTCCTGGCTCCACGACGGTCGTCCTTGTCCACGGTGCTTTCGCCGACGCGGGGAGCTGGGTCCCGGTCATCGAACGGCTCCAGGCCGCCGGCGTACCTGTGCGCGCACCCGGTCTGCCGATGCGCGGCCTCATGTCGGACTCGGCGTACATCGCCAGCGTGATCGCGCAGGTCCCGGGGCCGGTCCTCGCGGTCGGGCACTCCTACGGCGGCGCGGTCATCAGCAACGCCGCGACCGAGGCGACGAACGTCGTCGGCCTGGTGCTCGTGTCCGGGTTCGCGCCGGAGGAGAACGAGGCCCTCAGCGAGGTGGAGGGAACCTCACGGGACAGCGCTCTGGGGCCCGCGCTCATCCAGGCACAGTTCCCGACGGGCACCGGCGACGAGACGGCCGTCGAGCTCTACGTCGACCCGGAGAAGTTCGCGGCGGTGTTCGGCGCTGACCTGCCCGAGGCGCAGGCCAACGCCTTCGGTGCGTCGCAGCGGCCCATCGCCGCGTCGGCGTTCGACGAGAAGTCCGGGCCGCCGGCGTGGAAGCACCTTCCCACCTGGTCTGTCGTGGCGACGGGCGACAAGGCTGCCGGCTCGGACGTGCTCCTGTCGATGGCGCACCGGGCGAACGCCGAGCTGCTGACGCTCGAGGGCTCGCACCTGATCATGGTGTCGCAGCCGGAGCCCGTGACCGACGTCATCCTGCGCGCCCTCGAATCGGTCGGGTCATCGCGATGAGCACCCCCGAGCCGGTGGACGAGCTCGCCACCAAGCTCAAGCGCACGGAGCTGCAGCGCCAGGCCTCCTCGATCCCGGGCAGGGAGATCGTGCAGGTCCTCACGGAGATCCCGGTCGGCGTCGAGTCCGGCTGGCACACGCACCCGGGTGAGGAGGTCGGCTACATCCTCGCCGGGACAGTCGAGATGAGGATCGAGGGCGAGGCCACGCTGACGCTGCACGCGGGCGACCCGTTCCTGATGCCGCCAGGCACACCTCACAACGCGCTGGACGTCGGCCCGGGCCTGGGGATGATGCTCTCCACCTACATCGTCGACCCGACGCAGTCCCTGGCCACGTTCGTCCACGTCTCCTGACCCATGGGGACTCCCGACCCCTCCCAGCTGCGTCGCGTCACCACACCGGCCCTCGAGGTCAGCATCCTCGAGGCCGGTCCGGCCGACGGCGACCCCGTGATCCTGCTGCACGGGTTCCCGTACGACGTCCACAGCTACGACCCCGTCGTCCCGCTGCTGGTCCGGGCGGGCCGACGGGTGATCGTCCCGTACCTGCGGGGACACGGCCCGACGCGTGCGCGCAGCGACGCCGGTCGTTCCGGCCAGCAGGCCGCCCTGGGCGCCGACCTGGTCGAGCTCCAGGACGCGCTCGGGATCGAGCGCGCCACGTACGCGGGGTATGACTGGGGCGGCCGCGCGGCCTGCGTCGCCGCCGCCCTGTGGCCGGAGCGCTGCGCCGGCGTCGTCGCCGTGAACGGGTACCTGATCCAGGACATCGCTGCCTCGACGACCCCGCTCGCGCCGGCCCTCGAAGCCGGGTTCTGGTACTTCTGGTACTTCGCCACCGAGCGCGGCCGCGCCGGCCTGGCGGCCAACCGGACGGAGATCGCTCGGGTGATCTGGCAGCGCAACTCGCCGCTGTGGCAGTTCGAGGAGGCCGACCTGGAGCGGACGGCTCGCTCGTTCGACAACCCGGATTACGTCGAGGTCGTCATCCACTCGTACCGCCACCGGCTCGGCCTCGCGCCCGGCCACCCTGCCTACGCCCCGCTCGAACGGCGCCTGGCCGAGGCGCCCGAAATCACCGCGCCGGCCGTGACGCTGGACGGCGGAGCCGATGGCAACTTCCCGCCGACCGACGGCACGCGGTATGCCACCCACTTCACGGGTCCGCACGCGCACCACGTCGTCCCGCGCGCCGGGCACAACCTTCCGCAGGAGGCGCCGGAAGCGTTCGCGGACGCCGTCCTCGAGGTGGCCGAGCTCTCGACGGAGGCCTCGTGAGCACCCGCTACGGGTGCGTCGCCTTCACCGACGACGTCCGTCAGGCCCAGGTGGACTACGGGAGCGCCGAGTTCTACGCGCGCATCGCCGCGCGGGGGCGCGACGTGTCCGGCTACGACCGGCTCGGCCCGCGAGAGACGGAGTACCTGAGCGCACTCGACGGCTTCTACCTCGCCACCGTCAGCGAGACGCACTGGCCGTACGTGCAGTTCCGAGGCGGGCCGCCGGGCTTCGTGCAGGTGCTCGACCCGCACACGATCGCCTGGGCCGACTATCGAGGCAACCTCCAGCACGTCTCCGACGGCAACCTCCGCGGCAGCGACCGGGTGGCCATGATCGGCGTCGACTACGCCACACGTCGCCGGCTGAAGCTGTTCGGCATGGCGCGCGTGGTCCGCCCGGACGACGACGAGAGCCTCGTCGGCCGGCTGGCCGCCTCGGGCGAGCCGGGCGCGACGGTCGAGGCGGCGTTCGTCGTGACCGTGGTGGCGTTCGACTGGAACTGTCCGCAGCACATCCCCCGACGCTTCACCGCCGCGCAGGTCGACGGGCGCGAGGCGCAGCTGCGCGAACGGATCACGCAGCTGGAGGCCGAGGTCGCCGGGCTCCGGTCCGCCCGCACCTCCGCGGCAGGGCCGGCCGAGCGCGAGACCCCACCGTGAACGCGACGACCGCACGGTCTGCGGCACCGCGGCGGATCGGCTCCCGGGCACCCGTGAAGCTCAACGTCTTCGCGATCCCGTTCGGACTGGCGGGCCTGGCGGGCACATGGACCGCGGCCGAGCTCTTCCTCGACGGCCCCGCCGTCCTCCCCGCGGCGCTCTGGGTCGTCGCGTGTCTGGCCTGGGTCGCGACTGTCCTGCTGTACGTCTACTGGTCCGGCGGACGGGCGGCGATCGCTGCGGACCTGGTCGACCCGGTGCTCGGGCCGTTCGCCGCGCTCGTGCCGATCACGGCGATGCTGCTGGGGGCCCGGCTCAGCGCCACCTTCGTCGTGGCCGGCACCGCGGTGGTCTGGATCTCCGCGGCCGCGGCGTTCGGGTACGGCGCGTGGTTCACCGTCCGGCTGTTGACGGCGCCTGCCGCCCTCGACGCGATCCACCCCGGCTACCTGCTTCCCACGGTCGCGGGCGGGCTCCTCGCGGCGCAGTCGTTCGGCACCGTGCATGCCTCGGTCGCCGCGATGGCCGCGTTCGGCGGCGGGATCTTCTGCTGGATGCTGGTCGGGGCACTGCTGCTCGTCCGGTTCCGCACCGGCGGCCCGCTCCCCGACCCGTTGGTGCCCACGCTGGCGATCTTCTCGGCACCGCCCGCCGTCGCCGGGAACGCCTGGTTCGCGCTCACCGGTCGGGCCGCCGACGGGGTGCAGGCGGCGCTGCTCGGGACGTTCCTGCTCCTGGTCGCGGTGCAGGTCGGGCTCCTCCCCCGGTACGCCCGGCTGAGCTTCACCCCGGGCTTCTGGGCGTTCACGTTCACCACCGCGGCCAGCGCGACCTACGCCCTCCACTGGGTGACCGCCGCGGACGTCCCGGCCTGGGTGTCGCAGGCGGCCGGCTGGGGCCTCGTCGGCGTCGCGACGGCCGTCATCGCCGCGATCGCCGCTGTTGCTCTGAGGAGTCTGCGCCCGCGCGTCGTCGCCCCGCGGCGCCTCAGGAGTTGAGGGTGCCGGCCGGGCCCTGGTTCTTGGGGTCGTCCGGGGACGCGGGCTCGGACATGGGTTCCTCCCGGGCGGCGGGAGCCGGCGGCGGCGGCGGCGCCGAGGTCGCGGCGGCGTCCGAGGACTGTGCAGAGCCGTCGGCTGCCTTTGCGCCGGCGTCGGCCTGAGTCTCCACGACCCGCGCCACGATGAACACCGCGAACACGGGCAGGTACAGCACGAGCGACGCCAGCGGACTGACGAATGCAACGCCGACACTCAGGCCCGCGACGATGACCGTCCCCGCAGAGATGGAGGCGTGCCTGTGCATCCAGGCCACATCGGCAGACGCCGTGAGCAGCTCCCGATGTCGCGCGAGGTAGAGGTCCAGCACCACCCACGGCACGGCGATGAGGACCGCCACGCCGGCGAAGACGAGCATGGCGGCGATCTGATCCGCCCGATCCCCCTCCCGCAGTGCGTTCGACACGAGAACTGTCGGCCAGGGGACCAGCGAAGTGCCGAGCAGCACCGCGAGGTTCAGGAGCAGCACGATCGGGTCCGTGGCACGCACCCGCGCGAAAGCCTCGTTGTGGTTCAACCACATGGTGCCGATCGTCAGGAAGGCCGTCAGATAGGCGAGATAGGAGGGCCAGCTCTCGAGGAGCTCGTGCGGCGCCTGGGCGCCCTCCGGCAGGAGGTCCAGCACCAGCAGCGTGAGCGCGATCGCGAACACAGCATCACTGAACGCCTCGAGACGCCCTGTCCGCCTCTGGGGTTCGGTGTCTGCCATGACCGGATCCTGACAGACGGGCGCAACCGCTCGATCGACCACCGGCCGATGGCTACCTCCGGGCCGCTAGTCGACCTCCGGCTCCATCCGGCGGGTCGTCGCGCGATGGAGCCGGATCCAGCGGAACCCGTAACCGCCCAGTCGGAGGGCCCGGAGGTCGAGCTCGTCGCCGTAGTCGGCGTCGGTGAGCACGTCGAACGGGTGCAGGCGGATCTCCGGGTCCAGAGCAGCACCCGGCTCGAACGCGACCGTGCAGGCGGTGTCGGCGAGGTTGTGCAGGAACAGCATCTGGCCTGACGGACCGGTCGCCGTGTGCACGAGGACGTGCGAGGGGGCGCCGTCGTGCAGCTCGTGCCGGCCGTTGCCCACCTCGGGGCACTCGCGCAGGGTGTGCAGCGTGCGCTCGAACCAGGTGAGCAGGCTCTCGGGGTCGCGGCGTTGAGCGGCCACGTTGAGCTTGTCGTAGGCGAAGCGACCCTCCCGAATCGCGGCGATCGGCCAGGCCCCCGAGTCCGCGCTGGAGAACCCGGCCCCCGGGATGGCATCCCACTGCATCGGCGTGCGGATCGCCTCGCGCTCGGGGAGGGAGAGGTCCTCGCCCATGCCGATCTCGTCGCCGTAGCGGATCACCGGCGTGCCCGGCATCGTGAACTGAAGGCTGTAGGCCATCCGCAGGCGTCGGCCGTCGCCGTCGAGCATCGGCGCCATCCGCCGGCGCAGACCGCGACCGTAGGCCTGCATGTCCGCCTCGGGGCCGAAGGCGTCGAACACCTCGTCGCGCTCGGTGGCCGTGAGCCACCCGAGGTCGACCTCGTCGTGGTTCCGCAGGAAGGTGGCCCACTGCCCGTTCCGGGGCAGCGCAGGAAGCTCCTCCAACGTGGCTCTCAGCGACGTCGCGTCCTGCCGGGCGAGAGACAGCATGAGCGCCTCGTTCAGACGGAAGGCGAACACCACGTCGATCCGGCTGGCGGAGCCGTCCGCCGTGCCGAAGTACTCGACGATCTCGTCGTCGGGCACGTTGGCCTCGGCGAGGAGGATCGCATCACCGCGCCGCCACGACACCGATTCCTGCAGGCGACGCAGGAGCGAAAAGTCGTGCGCGGGCGCGCGGCCGTCCGGCGCCCGGCCGTGGCGTGGCCGGCGCTCGATGAGGAAGGGCGCGGCGTCGATCCGGAACCCCGAGACGCCGAGCCGCAGCCAGAACCCGGTGATCTTCTGGATCTCGGCACGGACCGCAGGGTTGTCGGTGTTGAGGTCGGGTTCGAATCCGTAGAACCGGTGCCGGTACCAGGCACCGGCGTGCTCGTCGTAGGTCCAGGTCTCCGCTTCCACCCCGGGGAAGACCTGACCCTCGAAGCGGTCCGGCGGCTCGTCGTCGGACCACACGTACCAGTCCCGGTACGGGGAGCGCCGGTCGGACCGCGCGGCCTGGAACCACGGGTGCTCGTCGCTCGTGTGGTTCACCACGAGGTCGAGAATGATCCGTAGACCGCGTTCGTCGGCTTCGTCGATCAGCGCCGCCATGTCTCCGAGGCTGCCGATCTGCGGGTTGATCCCGTAGTAGTCCGTCACGTCGTACCCGCCGTCCCGGCCCGGAGACGGGTGCACCGGGTTCAGCCAGAGCGCCGTCACGCCGAGTCGAGCCAGGTAGTCGAGGCGGCTCATCAGACCGGGCAGGTCGCCGATGCCGTCGCCGTCCGAGTCCTGGAAGCGGCCGACATCGACGGAGTAGATCACCGCGTTCCGGTACCACCGCCCCGTCACCAGACCTCCCGATCTCGCTGTACGCGCACACCGATCGGGCGTGCCGGCCACCGCCAGTACTACTGGCTACCGGCGCTGCCCGCACGCCGACCCCGCGACTCGACGCCGTGGGGATGCGTGCCATCGCCCAGCGCGTGCCCGCCACACCTCTCGCGGCGCCTACCCCTGGGCGGTCACCTCGGTGGTCATCACGCAGTTGCCCAGGCCCTTGGGGCGCTGGTAGATGAACCCGAGCTGCTCGTACATCGTCCGTGTGGCGTTGTAGAGGAAGGACGACGACGTCTTCTTGCCCGGCGGCAGGTCGTGCGGGTACGACTCGACCAGGCCACCGCCCGCGTCCGCGATCAGCGCGAGCGCGCCCCGGACGGCGACCGACGCCATGCCCTTGCGCCGGTAGCGGCGGTCGACGAACAAGCAGGTGATCCGGAAGTCCGGCCGGCGCACGAGCCCCTTCTCCCACTCCTTGCGGTGGTGGAGGTTCGGAAGCTCGTCGACCGTCCCGAACTGCGCCCAGGCGACCGCCTCGTCGCCGTCGAGCACGAGCGCCGCGTGCGTACGGCCGGCCATGACGAGCTGCCGCTTGAACTCGCGGTTGCCGATCTGTCGGCGCTCGTCGATGGGGTCGGGGTAGAGGTGGAACCAGGTGCACCAGCACCCGCCCCAGACACCGTTGTGCCGCTCGGCCAGGTCCGCGAACGCGTCCCACGTCTGCGGACCGAGCGGTTCGATCCGGTAGCCGTCGACCGTGTGACCCCCAGCGCCCATTCTCGCGAATGTAGTCCCGGAGCCGCGCCCGCGCGGCGGTCAGCCGCGCGCCCGGTCGTCCCGACCCGGGCGGGTCACCCGTAGTCGCGCCGGTAGCGGGCGTCGACCTGACGAGCCAGCCGCTGGCGCTCGTCCTCGAGCGCGACGCCGTGCTTGTGCGCGAGCGCCGCGAGGATGACCTCGCAGATCACGTCCAGATCGCCGCCGGCGAAGCGCCCGTTCGACGTCAGCCAGCGCTGGTCGGCGGCATGGCGGATGTACTCCCCCACGGCGGCGTCCTCGGTCCGCAGGACGGTGCCGCCGTCGCCGAGGAGCGGACTGCCGTCGGGGTTCGCGATCCCGGGACCGGTCGGAGGCGCGACTGCCGGCGCAGGTGCTTGGGGGCTCCAGGCATGCGGAACTTCCTGCAGCGGCCGGTGCACCTCGGCCGGGGCCGGGGGCGGGGGCGGGGGCGGCGCCGGGGCACGAACCGGCAAGGCCCCGTCCGCAACGTCGACCGCGGGAACCTCCCCGGCATCGTGCTGGCGCAGCTGCTCGGTCGCGACCTCGAGCCGCGCCGTATAGCTCTCGATCACCGCAAGCTGCTCGTCGAGCGGCACCTCGGGGTCGCCGCTAAGCAAGTCCTGGGCGTACGACTGCCGAGCACGCACCAACCGCTGGGACATGCGGTTGATCTCGTCGCGCAGCTTCGAGGGGCTGTCCGCCGCGCTCGAGCGCGCTGCTGGCGGGTATGCGTCGAACACGGATGCCATGGCTACCCTCCTTGGTCGCTCGCCGCCTCGCCACTACATCGACGGTTCGAGGGCACAACATGAGCGGCAACGCGTGGCAAGTTCACGCGGCCCGACCGGCAGGACGAGTCCGTCGGTGCACGGTGCGGCTGTGAGGAGTCACCGTCCTGCCCGGTGGCGGCAGTATCTCCCACCGGGCGGTGGCGAGACCTACCGTCGAGTCATGGACCTGAAAGCCGAGACCCGCGAGTTCCTCACCTCGCGCCGGGGCCGGATCACGCCGGAGCAGACCGGGCTCGCGGCGTACGGCGGCAACCGACGCGTGCCCGGCCTCCGTCGCGAGGAGGTCGCGATGCTCGCCGGCATGAGCGTCGACTACTACACGCGGCTGGAGCGCGGGGACCTCAGCGGAGCGTCCGAGTCGGTGCTCGAGTCGCTGGCGGAGGCGCTGCAGCTCGACGAGGCGGAGCGCGGTCACCTGTTCGACCTCGCCCGCGCGGCCAACGCCTCGGGGGTCGCGCGGTCCCGTGCGCGGCGCGCGAAGACCGCCGTGCTGCGACCCGCCGTCCAGCGCATCGTCGATGCCCTGGAGGGAGCGCCCGCGTTCGTCCGCAACGGGCGCCTGGACATCCTGGGAGCGAACCGCCTGGGTCGCGCCCTCTACGCACCGCTCTACGACTCGCGCGAACGTCCGCGCGACGCGCCCGTCAACACGGCCCGGTTCCAGTTCCTCGATCCCTCGGCCGCGCGGGCGTTCTGGGGTGACAAGGCCGACCGGATCGCCCACGACGCGGTCGCCATCCTGCGCGCCGAAGCGGGGCAGAACCCGTACGACAGGCACCTGACCGCCCTGGTCGGCGAGCTGTCGACGCGCAGCGAGGACTTCCGCCGGCTGTGGGCGTCCCACGACGTGCGCTACCACCGCAGCGGCACCAAGGTGTTCCACCACCCGGCGGTCGGGCAGCTCGAGCTGGACTACGAGGCGCTGTTCCTGGCCGCCGACCCGGGCCTGCAGCTCAACGTCTACACGGCACGCCCCGGGTCGACCTCCGAGGACGGCCTCAAGCTCCTGGCGTCGTGGGCCGCCACGACACTGTCCGACGAGCCCCTGCCCGGTGTCCGGGCCGGGGGCGGGGTCGCCTGACCCGCGGGCCGGCGCGCGGCGGTCGGGCGACCCGTCACCCCAAGAGCTGGGCCATCCGACGGGCGATGATCTCCGCGGCGCGACGCGGCGCGAGCCGTGACAGCCGGTCGAGCGAGCGGGCGTCGGAACCGATGCAGACGCGGAACGGGCCCGTGCGGACGGCGTCGACGATCTGCGCGGCCGCGTCGGACGGCGTGGTGAGCTTGGCCTCCATCGCCGACGTGTCGCCGGCACCGGGGATGGCCGAGCCCGAGTTCTCCGCGATCCCGGTGGCGACACCGCCGGGGAAGACGACGGTCACCGCGACGGGGGTGCCGCGAAGCTCGGCGTACAGCCCCTCGGTGAACAGCTTGACCGCGGCCTTCGACGCGCCGTACGCGGCCTGCCCGGGCACGGGCGCCAGCGCACCCATGCTCGACACGTTGACGATCGCCGCCGCGGGCCGGGTCTGCAGCTCGGGCAGGAACGCGGTCGTCGTGTTGACGACGCCCCAGAAGTTGACCTGGAGGACCTTCCCGATCTCGGCGCGCTCGAGGTCGGCGACCTTGGCGAACCGCTGGATGATGCCCGCCACGTTGATCAGACCGTCGACCCGTCCGTGCGCGGCCAGGACGTCCCCGACGAGGGCGGTGACCGCCGCCTCGTCGCCGACGTCCACGGTGTGCAGCGTGAGGCGGGGGCCGGCCGCGGCCAGGCGGGCCGTCTCGGTCAGTGACGGCTCCCGCAGGTCGACCGCCGCGACCCGCGCGCCCTCCCGCAGCAGGGAGAGGACGACCTCGCGGCCGATGCCGTTGCCGCCCCCGGTGACGACGAAGACGTTGCCCTGGATGTCCACCGCCCGGGCCCTCAGTGCTTCGCCATGTGCCGCGCGGCGCGCAGCCCGAACACGGCGGCCGGACCGATGGTCGAGCCGGGTCCGGGATAGGTGCGGCCCATCACGGACGCCGAGTTGTTCCCTGCCGCATACAGGCCGGGCACGATCGTGCCGTCCTCCCGCAGGGCTCGTCCGTCGGCATCCGTGACCACGCCGCCCTTCGTCCCGAGATCACCCAGGACGACTCTGTACGCGAGGAACGGGCCCTTCTCGATCGGTCCGAGGTTGGCGTTGGGGTGCACGGTCGGGTCGCCGTAGTAGCGGTCGTAGGCCGAGTTGCCGCGGCCGAAGTCGCCGTCGACGCCGGACCGGGCGAAGCCGTTGAACCGCTGCACGGTCGCCGCGAGGCGGTCGGGCTCGACGTCCATCGCGCGGGCGAGCTCGGCCAGCGTGCCGGCCTTCACCGCGATTCCCGCCTCACGCATCGCCTTGCTCGCACGCGGGTCCATGGCGAACGTGCGGAAGTAGCGGCGGACGTTGCGCGCCTCCAGGACCAGCCAGTAGGGGCCGGCACCTCCGTCGCGCGCGAGCATGTCGTGGCCGAGGTCGACATAGGACTCGGACTCGTTGGCGAACCGCTCGCCGCGGGAGTCGACCATGATCGAGTACGGCATCGAGCGCTCGCCGACGATGAACGAGGGCCGACCCTCCGGCGGCGCCGCGATCGATGCCCCCCACCACGCCTCGTCCATGAGCTCGACGGCCACCCCGATCTCCTGCGCGGCCGCGATCGGGACCCCGACGTTGCCCAGGTTGCCGGAGGGCGCCCCGTCGATGCCGTGGTGCTTCTGGCGCCAGTCCGTGTTCCCCTCGAACCCTCCGCCGGCGAGCATGACCCCGCGGCAGGCGCGGATCGTCACGGGTCGGCCGTCGCGCTGCACGCGGATCCCGACCACGCGCCCGTCCTCGACGAGCAGCTCCTCGAGCGGCGAGCTCAGCCAGAGCGGGACGCCGCGCCGGACGACCAGCGCGTGGCCGAACGCGGTCGCCCAGGCGTTGCCGATGCCGACCAGGCGCTTGCCGGTCGCGACCCCACCGAGGATGCGGGAGACGACCTTCGCGCCGCGGACCATGCCCGACGGCGTCGACCAGGAGCGGCTCAGCAGCCACACGTCGTCGGTCATCGCGGGCAGCGGCACCGCACCACGGAGCGTCTGCCACCAGGTGCCGAGGATCTTGGAGTCGAGCGGCTTGACCTCGATCGAGCGCCCGATCTTCCCGCCGGGCAGCTCCGGGTAGTAGTCGGGGTAGTCGGTGGCGCGGGCGAACACGACGCCGAACTTCTCGGCCGTGCTCACAAAGTCCTCGACGCCGTCGACGAACGCCTCCTTGCGGGCCTGCGTCGACGCCAGCCCGACCTCGCCGACCGTCGCCTCGAGGTAGGTCAGCGCCTCCTCGCGCGAGTCGCCGACGCCGTCGCGCTTCATGAGCGGGTTGTTGGGCAACCACATCCCGCCGCCGGACATCGCGGTCGAGCCGCCCCACTTGTCGGTGGACTCGACCATGAGCACCGAGAGGCCCTCGTCGACGGCGCCCATGGCGGTGGCGAGGCCGGCCGCTCCTGTGCCGACCACCACGACGTCGTAGACGCGGTCCTCGGAGGTCCTCGGTGCCATCACGTGCTCCTCTCGGCATACCGGACAACACTGTCCGGATCTAGGATGCAGCATGCCTCCCGCCCGACGAGCCGTCAACCGTGGCCCCGCCGCAGCGCCCGAGAACCGCGCCGCGATCCTCGCGGCGGCGCGCCGGCTCTTCTCCGACCGCGGCTTCCTCGTGCCCCTCACCGCGATCGCACAGGAGGCGGGGGTCGGCCAGGGCGTGCTCTACCGGCACTTCCCCACGCGCTTCGACCTGGCGTTCGCGGTGTTCGAGGACAACTTCGTCGAGCTGGAGGACGCCGCCGCCACCGGCGGCCCCGACGCGTTCGGTGCACTGTGGGCGGTCCTGCTGGAGCAGACCGTGCGCGAGGCGGCTTTCGTGGAGATGGTCGTCGAGGCCCGCCGGTCCCAGCCGAGCTACGACGGCGACGATCGGCTGCGCGCGCTCATCGCGCGCACCCTGCCGGACGCGCAGGCGGCCGGTCGGGTACCCGCCGGGGTGAGCGTCGACGAGGTCATCCTGGCCTGGCGCATGGTGTTCGGGGTCGTCGCCACCGCGGAGTCCGCCTCGACCGCGCGGGCGGACGTCGCGCGAGCGGTCGCGTTCTTCGAGCTGGCGCGCTGAGCGGGTCGCCCCACGGCTTCCTGTCTGGCCGGCACACGTCGGAGCCAGTTGTCGACGCAGGTCACGCAGTTGGTGCCGACGCCGGTCCGAGAACCAGCTGCATGCCCGTCTGGTCGGGGGTGAACGCCGTGAAGCCCGCGTGCTCGTAGAGGCGGCGGCCGGCGGCGTCGGCCAGCGTCACGTAGGGCTCGCCGGGTGCGCGTCTCTCGATGTCGGCGTGCAGGTGGTCGATGACCGCGCGCCCCAGGCCCCGGCGTTGATGGTCCGGGGCGGTCGCCATGTCGGCGACCACGAAGTACCAACCGCCGTCGCCGATCGCGCGTCCCATCGCCACCGTCGCGCCGTCCGGCGCGGTGACGTAGCAGGTCGACCAGCTGCCGCGCAGGGCGTGCGCGGCCTGCTCGGCCGACTTCGGGCGAAGACCCGAGTGACGCCGGAGGCGCGCAGGTAGTCCTCGAGGCTCGGCGGCCCCACGTGGAGTGCGTAGCTGTCGGGCAGGACCATCCGCCCATGATCGCGGCGCGGATCCCGTGCGCGAAGGCCGGGTGTCAGCGCGCGCCGCGCCGCAGGTCGGCCACCTCCGGCAGGGCGCGGAAGCCGGCCGCGACGTAGGTCGCGACCCCTCCGACGTTGGCGCTCGGGGTGCACACCGTGGCCGAGGACGCCCCCATCTCCTGCAGCGCGGCGGCCGCAGCGAGCGTGATCGCCGTCCCGTGTCCGCGACCGCGGTGGTCCCGGTGCACGCCCACCGGTTCGAGCAGACCCGGGCGGCCGGGGCCGGCCGACCACACCGTCGCGACGGCGACCGGGACGCCGTCGTCGTCGTACCCGACCAGGCACCTGGCGTCGGCGTACGCGGGACCGGCGGCCATGGCGTGCCACCGTTGCGGCGTGAAGGTCGACCCGTCGAACGCCGCGACCTGGACTGCGCACCGCTCCTCGACGAGCTCGGGGCCCACCACCCGGACCCGCAGGCCGACGTCCCGCACCCGCTCCGCCAGGTCACGCACCAGCGGCGTCCACGGCTCGTCGTCAACCCATCCGGCGGCGGCAAGTGCGTTGCGCAGGGCAGCCCCGAACCGCGCCTCGATGCATGCCACGCCTACCGGCAGAACGCCGGTCAGATCGGCGACGAGCCGCTCCGCGAGACCCACGTCGTGGTCGGCGTCCGGCGCGATCGCCATCCGCAGCAGGTCGGGTCCGTCCCGCATCCCGACCGCGACGATCCGGTCGTCCCGGCTCCACGTCCGCACGGCGGCCGCCGTCGCCTCGGCGCCGAACCTCCAGTGCCACCCGACGTCGCCCGGGTGCAGCTGGACTGGCGCGCCGTCGTGCTGCCAGCACCGCAGGGCGTCCAGCACACGGCCCAGGTCCGCGACGTCCGGCTCCGCCAGCTCGATCGCCATGCCCCGATCGAACCTCACGGTGTCAACGCGAAATCACCGCCGGCGGGCGGTCACGATCCACGCCCGGGAGCCGAACCACACCCCGTCGTCGCGAAGATGTGCCGCCAGCGTCTCGCGGAGGCGGGCGAGGCTCCGTGCCGAGCGTTCGGGGTCGAGCCGCCCGATCAGTTCGCGGGTGCAGGTGAAGCCGCGGACCCAGGCCTCGGCGCGCTCGGCGTCGGCGCCGTACCAGACCGGCTCGGCGACGTCGGTGCGGTCGACGTCGGTGAACCCGGCGGCGTCCAGGATCTGCGCCGTCAGGGCCGGGTCGGCCAGCGAGAAGGCGTCGGAACCGGCGGGATCGACGGCCCGGCCCTCACCGCCGACGGCCCGGCGGAGGGCGACGTCCCACTCGTTGAGATCGCGGGCCTGCCAGACCATCATCACCAGGCGCCCCGCCGGTCGCAGCGCCCGGGCGACGTTGGTGAACGCCGTGACCGCGTCGTCGAAGAACATCGTGCCGAACCGGCTGATCGCCAGGTCGAAGCCGGCCTCGGGGAACGGGTGGCGCTGCGCGTCGGCGCACGCGAACGCGACGTTGCCGAGCCCCTCGCTCACGGCCAGGACGCGGGCGCGCTCGACAGCCGCCGGCGAGACGTCCACGCCGAGCGCACGGCCCCGGTGAGCCGCGCGGGCCGCAGCCCGCGTCGTCTGGCCCGTGCCGCAGCCGATGTCGAGGACGCGGTCGTCCGCCGCGATCCCCCACGCGGGGCGGAACACCGCGTCGAGGCGCCGCAGCTCTGCGTCGTATCCGGTCAGCGCGGCGTCGGCTCCCAGCCTCGTGTTGCTCCGCGTCACGACGCCAGTTCATCCGCCTCGCACGCGGTGCGCAATGGACCCCGGAAAGTCACACCGGCGCCGTCGTGGCCACGGGCGTCCCGGCAGTGATCACCCGAGCGATCACCGCGAGGGCGACCGCCACGCCGGCCCCGACCAGGTAGACGCCCGCCAGGCCGATGCCTGTCAGACCCTCGAGCGGCGCGACGCCGAAGGCGGCCAGCCCGTAGCCCACCTGGTAGGCCGCGATGAGCTCACCCGAGGACGTGGCGCCGAGCCGGGGGAACTCCTCGCCGGCGAGGCTGAGGTTGAGAGGCAGCATCGCGGAGCAGGCGAAGCCGGCCGCGGCGAACGCCAGGACCGCGACGGCCGCGTTGTGCGCGGACGACACCGCGAGGTTGGACCCGGCGATCAGCAGCGGCAGCACGACGAACACGACTGTCGCCGGGACGCGCACGGTCAGCGCGGCGACGATCACCCGGCCGAGGGTGACGCACGCCCAGAACACCGCCAGCGCCAGCGACGCCACTTGGGCCGACAGAGCCCGCTCCCCCGTGAGGTAGACACTGGACCAGTTGCCGAAGAGCGTCTCGCACACGCCGTAGAGCACCGCCGCACCGGCGTACCACCAGAATCGGCCCGGCAGCTTCTGCCGACCGCCGGCGGCCCGCTGCGGGGCCGGTCCGGCGTCCAGCCTCGTCCGCACCGCGAGGAGCAGGAAGACCGCGAGCCCGACGGCGGCCAGCACGGGCAGGAGCCACCACGCGCCGAGCGCGAGGAAGAGCGCGATCAGCAGGGGCGCCAGTGCCGTGCCCGTCCCGAGCAGCGCGTTCAGCGTGAGGATCGACCGGTCCTGGTCCGACGGGTGCAGCCGCGCGGCGAACGTGTTCAGGGCGGGGACGGTGGTGCCGAAGCCGAAGCCCAGTGCGCCCGTCGCGCACAGCAGCACCGGGTACGCGGCGGGCGACGTCGACACCGACTGGCTCAGCACCAGCAGCAGCATCGCGAGCAGGTTGGCGACGAGCCCCGCCTGCAGCACCCGCTGGAGGGTCCACCGTGCCGCCAGCAGCGGTGAGGTCGCGGCCCCCGTGATCGCGAGGATCACCTGCGGCACGAACATCAGGCCGTACTGGGTGGTGCTGAGGTCGTAGCCGGTCGGACTGGTGAGGATCGAGCTGGCCGCGGGGAACGAGACGAGCGCCAGGCCCTGGACCAGCCCGGCCCCGTAGACGAGGACGGACCGGGCGCGGGGCACGGCGTCGACGGTCGTCATCCGGCGGCGAGCCCCCAGGCGCCGCTCCAGGACTCCCCCGGCGCGAGCGTGACGACGTCCACCCCGGACCGGAACGCGTGCGGGGGGCAGGTCATCGGCTCGACGGCGATGGACCGCCGGCGGCGCTCGGCCGGGAACACCCCGTCGGCGGAGTAGACCATGAGGTACGGAAAGGCCTCGTCGACCCAGAGCCGCACCGCCCGGCCGCTCGCCGGGTCGGCCAGGCGGACCTCGGCACGTCCGTCGCCGCCGCGCTCCAGATCCGTGAACACGGTGTCGAAGACGACCGGCCCGACGGCCCGCGCGGAACGGAAGTCGAGGGACGTGCCCGCGACGTCGACGTGCGCTGGCTGCTCGTCGCGGTCGGCGGGCACCGGGCAGTGGCTGGCCGCGGGCACCCGCAGCTCCAGCCCCTCGATGCTCGCGCCGAGGCCCAGGTAGGGGTGGAAGCCCAGCCCGAACGGGGCCGGTTCGTCCCCGGTGTTGGTGGCCGCCGTGATGACGGTGAGCCCGTCCGCGTCCAGGTGGTAGCCGACCTGGAGGCTGAGCTCCCACGCGTACCCAGGCTGCGGGCGCAGGGTGCAGCTCAGCACGACGTCCTGCTCTGTGCTCGACACCTCGGTCCAGTCGAGCCAGCGGACCATCCCGTGGATCGCGTTGGCGGTCTCCGGCTCGTCGAGCGCCACCTGGCAGGTGCGGCCGCCGAAGGTGTACAGCCCACCGGCGAGGCGGTTCGGGAACGGCGCCAGCACCTGCCCTCGACCGTCGGGGGCGCGCTCCGCGACGTCGTACCCGTCGATCGCCGGCTGGCCGCCGAGCACGCACTCGCGCAGACCCGCGCCCACCTGGGTGACGACGGCCTCATGGTCGCCGTGCGTGATGCGGTACTGGTGGCCGGAGGGCGGGCTGCTCGGCTGTCGGGGCATGAGGACGAGTCCAGCACTGCCGGGGGCGCGACGTCGTCATCCACTCCGGATGATGGTGCTCCCGCGGCGCTTTCATCCCGACGGGATGATGCTCGGCCTCCGGGCGCGGTGCGACGCTCGACAGCAGTCGGCACGCCTTCAGCGCGGGTCGACAGCCGGACCGTCGACCTCGGGGAGGACCGGTGTCCGACCTCGACCTGGCTCGTCTGCAGTTCGCGTCGACGAGCATCTACCACTTCTTGTTCGTCCCCATCACGATCGGCCTGGGGTTCCTGGTCGCGGTGCTGCACACGATGTGGTTCCGGTCCGGCAACCCCGACCACAAGCGGCTGACCAAGTTCTTCGGCACGCTGCTGCTGATCAACGTGGCCGTCGGCGTGGTGACCGGGCTGATCCAGGAGTTCCAGTTCGGCATGAACTGGTCGGCCTACTCGCGGTACGTCGGCGACGTGTTCGGGGCGCCGCTGGCGATGGAGGGGCTCGCCGCCTTCTTCCTCGAGTCCACGTTCATCGGGCTCTGGGTGTTMGGCTGGAACGTGCTCCCCCGCGGGATCCACCTGCTCACCGTCTGGCTCGTCGCCCTGGGGGCTGCGGGGTCGGCGGCGTTCATCATGGCCGCGAACTCCTGGATGCAGCACCCCGTCGGGTACACCGTCGACCAGTCCACCGGCCGGCCGGAGCTGTCCGACATCGGTGCGGTGATGACCAACCCCGTGTTCCTCTGGGGGTACGCGCACGTGCTCACCGCGTCCCTGGTCACCGGGACCGTCCTCATGCTCGCGGTCTCCGCCTGGTACCTGCGTCGCAAGCAGCACGAGGAGGTGTTCCTCCGCTCCGCCAAGGTGTCGATCGCCGTGCTGCTGCCCTCGATCTTCCTGGCGCTCGGCGTCGGCAGCCACCTCGGCGTCATCGAGGCCACCTACCAGCCGATGAAGATCTCCGCGGCCGAGGGCCAGTGGGAGACGTGCCAGCCGTGCTCGTTCTCGGCATTCCAGATCGGCGGCGGCAACAACGACCAGAACCCCACCAAGATCATCGAGATCCCGCACCTGCTCTCGATCCTGGCGACCGGGACGTGGGACGGCGAGGTGCAGGGGCTGAACGAGCTCAACGCCCAGTACCAGGAGGACTACGGCCCGGGGAACTACGTGCCGAACGTCTTCGTCCAGTACTGGTCGATGCGCGTGATGGCCTACCTGGGCTCGCTGGCCGCGCTCGTCGCGCTGTGGGGTCTGTGGCTCATCTGGCGACGACGACTACCCACCGCCCGCGTGTTCTTGTTCGTCGCGACGTGGGCCGTCGCCTTCCCGTTCCTGATGAACACGGCGGGCTGGATGCTCACGGAGAACGGGCGGCAACCCTGGATCGTGCAGGGCCTCATGCTCACCAACGACGGCGTCTCGACGTCCGTCGGCAGGACGGAGCTGATCCTCAGCCTCGTCGTCTTCTACGGGATCTTCCTGCTCCTCGGCGCCGTCAACGTGTTCCTGATGATGCGCTACGCGCGCCGCGGCCTCGAGCTCGAGGAGCCCGAGGAGCACGTCGACGACGACCTGCCCCGCGTACCCGCCCTGACGTTCTGAGGAGGTGTCCCGATGACCCTGCCCGACCTGTGGTTCCTGATCATCGCGTTCCTCTGGACCGGGTTCTTCGTGCTGGAGGGGTTCGACTTCGGCGTCGGCATGCTGCACAAGGTCGTGGGCCGCACGGACACCGAGCAGCGGGTGGCGATCAACTCGATCGGGCCGTTCTGGGACGGCAACGAGGTGTGGCTGATCGTCGGAGCGGCGGGGATCTTCGCCGCCTTCCCGGGCTGGTACGCCACCTGGTTCTCGGCGATGTACCTGCCGCTCGTCCTGCTCCTCGTGGCGCTCATCGCCCGCGGGGTCTCGTTCGAGTTCCGCGGGCGTCTCGACGCGACGCGGTGGCGGCAGACGTGGTCGTGGAGCCTGACCCTCGGCAGCCTGCTGTGCCCGCTGCTCCTCGGCGTCGCGCTCGGCAACCTGCTGGCCGGCCTGCCGGTCGACTCCACCGAGGAGTTCACCGGCTCGGTCACCGACACGATCACGGGCTACGGCCTGCTCGTGGGGCTCACCCTCACGGCCCTGTGCGTCCTGCACGGGGCGACGTTCCTCGCCATGCGGACCACGGAGCAGGTGCGCGCGCGGGCACAGCGCGCCGCGAACGTCGCGCTCGTGCCGGCGATCGTGCTGCTCCTCGCCTTCGCCGTTGCCACGCCGGGCGTGTCCGGCGCCCCCGCGGTCCGCGGCGTCGTGCCACCGGTGCTCGCCGTCGTCGCCGTCCTCGCCGCCGCCCTGCTCGTGCGGGCGCACCGGGACGGCTGGGCCTTCACGGCCACGGCCGTCGCGATCGGCCTGACCGTCGTGACCCTGTTCGCCAACCTCTACCCGAACGTCCTGGTGTCCAGCACGTCCGCCTCCGACAGCCTCACGGTGACCAGCGTGGCCTCCGGCGAGTACGCGCTCAAGGTCATGACGATCGTGGCCCTCGTGCTGGTGCCGCTGATCCTGCTCTACCAGGGCTGGTCGTACTTCGTCTTCCGCCGGCGGGTCATCGGCCCGCCGACGGCCGCACCACCGGACCCCACCAGAGGTCCGTCCGCACCCCTCGACGAAGGAGCAATCAGATGAGCCTGCACGGGAAAGTAGCGGTGGTCACGGGCGGCAACAGCGGCATCGGCAAGGCCGTGGTGCTCGCCCTCGCCGAGGCGGGCGCGAACATCGTCATCGACTACGTCGCGCACCCGGAGGCCACCGAGGAGCTGGAGAAGCAGGTGCACGCCCTGGGCGACCAGGCGATCGGGGTCGACGCGGACGTCAGCAAGGTCGCCGACCTCGAGATGCTCGTCGCGCGCACCGTGGAGGCGTTCGGCCGCCTCGACATCATGGTGAACAACGCGGGCATCGAGACGCGCACGTCGGTGCTCGACACCACCGAGGAGCAGTACCAGCGCGTCATGGACATCAACCTGAAGAGCGCGTTCTTCGGCACGCAGATCGCCGCCAAGCAGATGATCAAGCAGGGCACCGGCGGTCGGATCATCAACATGACCTCGGTGCACGAGGACTGGCCCATGCCGGGCAACACGGCGTACTGCCTGTCCAAGGGCGGCATGCGGATGCTCACCCGGACCGCGGGCGTCGAGCTCGGGCCGCAGGGCGTGCAGGTGGTCGGCGTAGGCCCGGGCGCCGTCGCAACGCCGATCAACACGTCGACGATGAACGACCCCGAGAAGATGAAGACGCTCGAAGGGGCGATCCCGCTGGGCCGGATGGCCGAGCCCGAGGAGATCGCGAGCCTGGTCGCCTTCCTCGCCGGCGACGGCGCCAGCTACCTCACCGCCACCACGGTCTTCGCCGACGGCGGCATCATGCACAGCAGTCCTGGTCTGTGAGGCGGACGAGATGACCGAGCACTTCGACGTCGTCATCATCGGGTCGGGCGCCGGCGGCGGGACGCTGGCGCACCGGCTGGCCCCGTCGGGCAAGAAGATCCTCATCCTCGAGCGGGGTGACTGGCTCCCGCGCGAGCCCCAGAACTGGGACGCGACGGAGACCTTCGTCAAGAACCGGTACGTCTCCAAGGACACCTGGTACGACCACCAAGGGAAGGCCTTCCAGCCGCAGGTGCACTACAACGTGGGGGGCGCGACGAAGTTCTACGGCGCAGCGCTGTACCGGCTGCGCGAGAAGGACTTCGGCGAGCTCCAGCACCACGGCGGGATCTCGCCGGCGTGGCCCGTCGCGTACGACGAGTTCGAGCCGTACTACACCCAGGCCGAGGACCTCTACCAGGTGCACGGCGCGCGTGGCGAGGACCCCACCGAACCACCGTCCAGCGGCCCGTACCCGTACCCCCCGGTCTCGCACGAGCCGCGCATCCAGCGCCTCTTCGACGACATGTCGAAGATCGGCCTGCACCCGTTCCACTCCCCCTCCGGCATCATGCTCGACGAGGGCAACCCCGCCTACAGCCCGTGCATCCGTTCCGCGACGTGCGACGGGTTCGCGTGCCTCCTGCACGCCAAGTCCGACGCCGAGGTGATCGCCGTCCGCCCCGCGGTGCTGCACCCGAACGTCACGCTGGTGCGCAACGCCGAGGTCCGTCGGCTCGAGACCGACGACTCGGGCCAGACGGTCAGCTCGGTCGTGGCGGACGTCGACGGCGTCGAGCAGCGGTTCTCCGGCGACGTCATCGTGGTCTCGGCGGGCGCCGCCAACTCCGCGAAGCTGCTCCTGGCCAGCGCCAACGACCGGCACCCGAACGGGCTGGCCAACGGGTCCGACCACGTCGGGCGCCACTACATGTTCCACAACAGCAGGGCGTTCCTGGCGATCTCGATCGAGAAGAACGACACCCGGTTCCAGAAGACGCTCGGCGTCAACGACTACTACTTCGGCGACGAGAGCTTCGCGTTCCCCATGGGCAACGTACAGATGGTCGGCAAGTCGTCCGCGCCGATGTACCGCGGCGAGAAGCCGATCGCCAAGCTCGCGCCGCTGTTCGCGCTCGGAGAGGTCGCGGAGCACGCGGTCGACTTCTGGCTCTCGGCCGAGGACCTGCCGGATCCCGACAACCGCGTGACCCTGGGCAACCACGGCGACATCGTGCTGACGTACACGCCGAACAACCGGCAGCCGCTCGAGGAGCTCTACAGCCGCGTAAAGGGAAACCTCGGGCATCTCGGCATGCACCCGCACCACCTGGTCCCCCGCGACCTGTACATGAAGAACGACATCCCGGTCGCCGGGTGCGCGCACCAGGCCGGCACGGTCCGGTTCGGCGACGACCCGACGACGTCCGTCCTCGACCGCGACTGCCGCACGCACGAGGTGGACAACCTCTACGTCGTCGACACGAGCTTCTTCCCGAGCATCGGAGCGGTGAACCCGGCCCTCACCGCGATGGCCAACGCGCTGCGGGTGGGCGACCACCTGCTCGCGCGCCTCGGCTGAGCAGACCCGCCCGACCAGGAGGAACCCATGGACTCGAACAGCCCCACCTCGCCTTTCCCGCCCATCGCCGAGTACGCCTTCCTCTCCGACTGCCACACGGGAGCACTGGTGGCGCCGGACGGGTCGATCGACTGGCTCTGCGCGCCGAGGTTCGACAGCCAGAGCGTGTTCGGCAGCCTGCTCGACCGCGGCGCGGGGTACTTCCGGTTCGCGCCGTACGGCATCAACGTGCCGACGTCGCGCGCGTACGACCCCGGCACCAACGTCCTGGTCACCACCTGGCACACGCCGTCGGGGTGGGTCGAGATCCGCGACGCGCTCACCATGGGCCGGCGCGACGCGCCCGACGAGACGACGCCCCACACGCGTCCGCCCGCCGACGACGACGCCGAGCACGTGCTGGTGCGGACCGCCACCTGCCTCGAGGGGGCCGTGCGGATCGAGCTCGTGTGCGACCCAGCGTTCGACTACGGCCGGAGCCGGGAGCCGTGGTCGCTCGCCGCGCCGGGCGCACACACGGCAGACATCACCGGGTCGGGGCTCTCGATGCGCCTCAACACCGATCTCGCGCTCGGCGTCGAGGGCGACTCGCTGCGCGGCCGGCACGAGCTCCGCGCGGGCGAGACGGTGTTCTGCTCGCTGTCCTGGGCTGCCGACCTCGACGGCCCGACCGATGCGCAGGACGCCGTCGCGCGCATCGCCGCAACGCGGGACTTCTGGCGCCGCTGGCTGGGCCGGGCCCTGATGCCGGACCACCGCCTGCGGCCCTACGTCGAGCGCTCCGCCCTGGTGATCAAGGGCCTCACCTACATGCCGACCGGCGCCACGGTCGCCGCGCTCACCACCTCCCTGCCCGAGACCCCCGGGGGCGAACGCAACTGGGACTACCGCTACACGTGGATGCGCGACTCGACGTTCACCCTGCAGGCGCTGCACTACCTGCGGCTCGACTGGGAGGCCGACGAGTTCATGCAGTTCGTCGCCGACGTCGAGCCCGACGAGGACGGCGCGCTGCAGATCATGTACGGGATCGACGGCCGGCGTGACCTCACGGAGACCACCCGCGACGAGCTCACCGGCTACCAGGGTGCGCGTCCCGTCCGCCTGGGGAACGGTGCCTTCGACCAGAAGCAGAACGACGTCTACGGGTCGGTGCTGGACTCGATCCTGCTGCACACGCGGCGCAGCGAACGCCTGCCCGCCCGGCTCTGGCCCATCGTCAAGGCGCAGGCCGAGTGTGCGATCGCGATCTGGCAGCAGCCCGACCAGGGTATCTGGGAGGCCCGCGGCAAGCCGCAGCACTACGTCTCGTCCAAGATCATGTGCTGGGTGGCCATGGACCGCGCCGCCCAGCTGGCGGGCATCCGTGGGGAGCCGGACCTGCAGGCCAGCTGGGCCGCGACGGCCGAGCAGATCAAGGCCGACATCCTCGAGCACGGCGTCAGCGAGCGCGGCGTCCTGCGGCAGCACTACGAGACCGACGCGCTCGACGCGTCGACGCTGCTCGCCGCGCACTTCGGGCTGCTGCCGGGCACCGACAAGAGGCTGCACGCGAGCGTCCTGGCCATCGCCGACGAGCTCTCCGAGAACGGCTTCGTCCTTCGCTACAAGACGGACGAGACCGACGACGGGATGTCCGGCAAGGAGGGGACGTTCGTCATCTGCTCGTTCTGGCTGGTCTCCGCCCTCATGGTGGTCGGCGAGAGGCAGCGTGCGCTCGACCTCATGGAGCGGCTGCTGCGGATCGCCTCGCCGTTCGGCCTGTACGCCGAGGAGTTCGAGGTGGACGCAGCCCGGCACCTGGGCAACATCCCGCAGGCGTTCTCGCACCTGGCGCTCATCGAGGCCGCGGCGCGGATCATCCTTGCCGAGCGTGTCCAGGAGATGTCGCTGTGACGGAGGTGATCGTGCTCGGCGGGGGCCTGGCGGGTGTGGCCGCCGCCCAGACGCTCGGCGAGGCGGGCGTCCACGTCACGCTGGTCGACCGCGCGGACTACCACCAGTTCCAGCCCCTGCTGTACCAGGTGGCCACGTCGCAGCTGCCGGCCGAGGACATCGCGCGACCACTGCGCACTATCTTCGCCGACGTGCCGTCCGTCGACGTGGTCGTCCAGGGCGTCGCGCAGGCGTCGTTCGCGGACCGCACCCTCGTCCTCGACGACGGCCGCTCGCTGTCCGCCGACCACCTGGTGATCGCCGCCGGTGGGCGCCCGAACTTCTTCGGCATCCCCGGGGCGCGGGAGCACGCGTTCCCGCTCTACTCGGTGCCGGACGCCGAGCGGCTACGCCGGCACCATCGCGCCCTCGTGGACGACGAGGCCGCGCACGGCGGCTCCGGCCCGCACGCCCGCGACGTCGTCGTCGTCGGCGGCGGACCCACGGGAGTCGAGGTGGCGGGGGCGCTCGCCGAGCTCGTCGCCGCCCTCAAGACCCAGGGCCGGCTGCCCGACGACGTCCGCGTGCACCTCGTCGACCGCGGGACGGTCGTGCTCGGCCAGTTCTCCACGCACGCGCAGGAGTACGCCCACCACCACCTCACCAAGGGCGGGGTCGAGCTCCGCCTGGGCACCGGGGTCGCCGCCGTGCACGCCGACCGGGTCGAGCTCGACGACGGGACCACCCTGCCGACCGCGACGGTCATCTGGGCGGGCGGCGAGTCGGCCGCGGTGATCGCCGAGGACGCCGGGCCGAGCACGGGGCGCGGCGGGCGGATCGACGTCCGGCCGGACCTCGGCGTCGAGGGCTTCCCCGGGGTGTGGGCCGTCGGTGACGTGGCGAACATCCCGTCGGGACCCGAGCACGGTGCTCCGACGCTCCCCCAGCTCGGCTCGGTGGCGCAGCAGTCCGGGCGCTGGGCAGCGCAGAACATCCTGCGCTCGTCGCAGGGCGACCCGCTCGCCCCGTTCCACTACAAGGACAAGGGCATCATGGCGATGATCGGCCGCAACGCGGCGGTCGCCGAGGTGGGCAAGCACCGCCACGAGGTCGACGGGCCCCTCGCCTTCGCCGCCTGGCTGGGCGTCCACGCGATGCTGCTCAGCGGCGTGCACAGCCGCACCGACGCGTTCCTCAGCTGGGCGTGGGACTACTTCGACCGCGACCACGCCGCGACGGTGGAGTCGCACGACGCGCCGCGCCGGATCGCGTGGGGCGACGACTCCGACGACGTCCCGCACATCGACCTCGGGACGCCGCGCCCGCAGTGACGTCGGCGGGCCAGGCCGACGCGAGAAGTTCACCTTCGTGGGTGAACGGCGGCGCGACCGCGCGGTAGCGTGGCCGATCGTGGGGGAAAACACCGTTTGGTCCCATTCATCCGCACCTGGTCACGGCCCGTCGAGAAGCGGCGAGCATCACCCGATCGGTGCCCGTCGTCTGCGCGCTCGGACCAGCCTGGTGGCTCGGACCACGGTGCTGGACGCCATCGACGTCTCGCCCGCGCGGGTGGTGGCCCTGATCGCGGGTCCGGGGTACGGCAAGACGGCCGTGCTMTCGCAGTGGTCGGACCGATGGCCCGGCGCAGCTGCCTGGCACTCCTGCTCGGAGGCCGACAACGACCCGGTGGGCCTGCTCACTGCGCTCGGCCGGGAGATGGGCGCGGACCGCGGTGTCGTCACCGTCGCCGGTCTGGTCGAAGCGGCCGGCGGCGTCGCACCGCGCACCCTCCTGCTCGACGGCATCGACACGATCACCAGCGCGGGCAGCCTCAACGTGCTCACCGACGTCATCGACCGGCTCCCCGAGTCGTGGCGGGTCGTGATGACCTCGCGCGCCCGGCCGCGGCTGCCGCTGCCACGGCTCCGGGCGGCCGGCGACCTGCTGGAGATCGGCGTGGAGGAGCTGTCCCTCGATCCTGACGAGACCGCCGCGGTGCTGGCGCGCGCCGGCGTCTCCCTGGCACCGCCGGCGTTGACCGACCTGCTCGCCCGGACCGAGGGCTGGCCGGTCGCCGTGTCGCTCGCGGCGATGGCCCTGCACGCGGACGGGCCTCCGACGACGCCCTTCACGGGCGATGACCGGTTCATGCGCGAGTACCTACGCACCGAGCTGCTCACCGGCCTCGGCGCGCGCGACACCGCGCTGCTGGTGCGGTGCGCGATCCTCGACGAGCTCTCGGGCCCGGTGTGCGACGCGGTCCTGCATGTCCACTCGTCGGGAGCGGCGCTCGAGCACCTCGCGGCGCACGGCGTCATCCAACCCGTCGACCGGGGCGGCGAGCGCTACCGCTGCCACCCGCTGCTGCACGACCTCCTGCGCGCGGAGCTGCACCGCAAGGAGCCGTCGCTGGTGCCGCAGCTGCACCGCCGGGCGGCGCGCTGGTACGACGACGCGCGCCTCCCGGACCAGGCCATCGACCATGCGCACCTCGCGGGAGACCTCGTCCACCTGGGCCGACTGGTGCTCGAGTGGGCCCAGCCGACCTGGACCGCGGGACGGATCGACACGGTGCAGCGGTGGATGTCGTGGCTCGAGGAGGCGCACGACATCGAGACCTTCCCGGCGGTCGCGGCGCACGCGGCACTCATCTTTGCGCTGCTGGGCGAGTCGGCGCACGCGCAGCGGTGGTCGGACATGGCGCGCACCGTCCCGGGCTCGGGAGCGCTCGCGGACGGCAGCACGGTCGAGGGAACCGTCGCCTACCTCCGGGCCATCGAGGCYAGGGACGGCACGGAGCAGATGCGGGTCGACGCGCGGACCGCCCGCGAGGGTCTCTCGCCGGCCAGCCCGTTCCGCGCGGCGATGCTCCACACCGAGGGCCTCGCCGAGCTGCTCGACGGCGCCCTCGACCGCGCCGACGACCTGTTCGTCGAGGCGATCGAGTCCGCCCAGCTCGCCCGCGCGGAGCCCGTGGTCGCCATGGACCTCTGCGAGCGCGCGTCGGTCGCCGCCGAGCGCGGCGACTGGACGTCTGCGGTGGACGCCGTCCGTCGCGCCTCGACGATCGTCACCGACGGCGGCTTCGGCGCGTACTGGACCAGCGCTATCGTGCACGCCTGGGCGGCCCGCGTCGCCATGCACCTCGGGCTGCGCGCGGACGCGGTCGACCACACCCGCAGGGCGCTCGCTCTGCGCCCCCTGCTCACCTATGCGCTCCCCGTGGTGTCGACCCAGGCCCTGCTCACCACCGCGCACGCGTGCCTGGGGCTCGGCGACGTGCACGCCGCATCGCAGACCGTGCGGCAGGCGCAGGAGATCCTGCGGCGCCGACCGGGTCTCGGGCACCTGCCCGAGCGCGCCGAGGCGCTCGCCGCGAGGGTGCACGAGGCGTCGGCCGAGGGGCTGCCCGGGTCGCTCACCCCGGCCGAGGTGCGGCTCATGCCGCTCCTCGCGACCCACCTGACCTTCCCCCTCATCGCCGAGCGGCTGGGCCTCTCCCGCAACACCGTGAAGACGCAGGCGATCTCGACCTACCGCAAGCTCGGCGTCTCCTCTCGCAGCGAGGCGGTCGCCCGCTGGGAGCTGCTCGACGGCACCGGTCGCTCCTGAGGTAAGGGCTCACCACCACGGGAGGTCGGGCGTGACCGAGGCGGACGCGGCTGGGCTGTACGCGCCACTGAGCGCTCGCCTGGCGCCCCTGAGCGCGGTGGCCGTCGCCGTGCTCGCCCAGGTGCTCATGCGCGACCGCATCGTGCTGGGCCCGCTCCTGCTGGTGCCGGTGATCGAGGTGGTGCTCGTCGTCGCGATCATCGTGGTCGACGGCGTACTGCGCTCGCACCGACGCCGCGTCGACGTCCTGCGGTACGCGCTCGCGCTCGTGCTCGCGATCTCGGGGACCACGTCGGCGGCACTGCTCATCTCGGACGTGCTCACGGTCCGGCCGGTCACCGTGCAGCAGCTGCTGGCCGAAGGGCTGCAGATCCTCGTCGTGGTGACGGTCGGGTTCGCGCTGCTCTTCTGGCAGCTCGACCGGGGCGGCCCGAACGGCCGCGTGCAGCAGAAGGTCGAGCTGACGTCGTTCTGGTTCACGCAGGACGCCATCCGGGAGTACTCGGACCAGTTCGACAGCTGGCAGCCGCGCTTCCTCGACTACCTGTACCTCGCGATCACCAACCTCGTCGCGTTCTCACCGACCGACACCATGCCGCTGACCCGGACCGCGAAGATGCTGATGGTGTGGGAGTCGGTCGTCTCGCTCGCCACGTCCGCGGTCGTCCTCGCGCGTGCGGTGAACATCCTGAACTGACCGCGTGCGTCTCCTCAGAGGCTGCCGAGCAGGGCGCCCAGCGGACGGGGCAGTGCCCCCGCGGCCTCCACGAGCACGCGGGCGTAGCGCAGCTTGCGCCGCGCACCGCTGGCCAGGAAGCGGTGCAGCTGGGCCTCGGGCGTGGCGCCGCGCCAGGCGGGCTGGGCCTGCAGCGACCGGAACGATCCCAGGTCGCCCTGCGCGTCGAGGACGGACAGGACCCGCTCGACACCGACGGCGCGGACCAGCTCGTCCTCGAGGTCCTCGACGCACGCGAAGAAGCCGTGCTCCTCGAGGCCGGTGACGGGGACCGACGGGACCACCGCGGCGTCGACCAGGGCGCGCCGGACGACCTCCTGCTCGCGGACGTCGCAGAGCCCTGCCAGCCGCACGTCCGGGTTCAGCCCGCGGATCGTCGCGAGGACGCGCGCGACGGCGTGGGCTCCACCCATCGGGACGACGACGACCCGGTGCGCGTCGAGGCTCAGGCCCAGCCCCGCCGCGGCGGTCTCGAGGGCGATCTGGTCGCTGACGCCCTCCACCAGCACGACCGTCGAGGCGCCGGGCACCATTCCCAGCGCCCGGGCAGTGGCTCGCAACGGGGCCGCCGGACCGCTCGGGTATCCCTCGAGCGCGCGGCGGGTGAGCGCCGACCGTCTGTCGCCGTTCGCGTGGCCGCCGAGATCCGTCAACGGCGCACCCGGAAGCGCAGGTGAAGCACCCGGTTGCCCTGGATCACGACGTCGGGGTCGTCCAGCAGGTGCTGGGCCTGCACCGAGCCGAAGTAGCGCTTGCCGGAGCCGAGCACGACGGGGGCGAGGTCCATGCGCACCTCGTCGACCAGGCCCGCGGCAAGCACCTGGCCACCGACGTCGCCGGCGGCGACCTCGACGACGCGGTCACCCGCGAGCTCCTGGGCCCTGGCCATGGCTGCCTCGACGCCGTCGACGAAGTGGAACGGCGCCTCGGGGTCCCATCCCTCGGGCTGCGGCCGGTGCGTCACGACGACCACGTGGTCGATCCCGCTCGGAGGCTCCCCGTCCCAGCCGTCCGTCAGGTCGAAGACGTGGCGGCCGACGACCGTCACCCCGATCTGGTCCCAGTACGGCCGGACGTAGTCGTACGACGCCTGCGACACCGTCAACGCGCCGCTCTCGTCCAGCGGGACGTCACCGTCCGACAACCAGTCGAACAGCGGTCCGGGCTGGTCGTCCTCGTCCGCGACGAAGCCGTCCACCGACACCGAGCCGTACATGACCACCGTGCCCACGAGACTCTCCTCTGCGCTGGGGTGCCGACAAAACTAGCGCCGGCCGGTCGACGTCGCTCAGCGCGGACGGACCCTCACGGCCCGGGCAGCTCGTCGCGGCGCCGCGCGAGGAACGCCGTCTCGGCGGCGTTGCCGGCGACCGCGACGGCCTCGTCGTACGCCGCTCGCGCGTCCGCGTCCCGACCGAGGCGGCGCAGCAGATGGGCACGCGTGGCGTGGAACGCGCGGTAGCCGGTCAGCGGCAGTCCCTCGACCTCCCGCAGCGCGACCTGCGGACCATCCACCTCGGCGACCGCGATGGCCCGGTTGAGCCGCACGACCGGCGAGGGGTCGATGCGGACCAGCTGGTCGTAGAGCGCCACGACCTGCGACCAGTCGGTGGCGCCGACGTCCGGCGCGTCCGTGTGGACCGCGTTGATCGCGGCGAGGAGCTGGTACCGGCCGGGCGCCTGGCCGGACGCGAGCCGCGCACGCACGAGGGCGTGGCCCTCGGCGACCAGCTCGCGATCCCACGCGGCCCGGTCCTGGTCCTCGAGGGCGACCAGCTCACCGTCCGCCGACACCCGGGCGGCCCGGCGGGCGTCCGTGAGCAGCATCAGAGCCAGGAGGCCCGCGACCTCGCCGTCCCCAGGCATCAGGTCGCGGACGAGCCGGGTGAGGCGGATCGCCTCGGCGGTGAGGTCGGCACGGACCGCCTCCTTGTCGGGCTCCGACGCCAGGTAGCCCTCGTTGAAGACGAGGAAGAGCACGGTGAGCACCCCGGTGACCCGCGCCGGCAGGTCCTCCCGGAACGGCACGCCGTACGGGATCCTCGCGGCCGCGATCTTGGCCTTCGCGCGGGTGATCCGACGGCTCATGGCCGACTCCTGGACCAGGAACGCGTGGGCGATCTCGGCAACCGTGAGCCCGCCGACCAACCGCAGGGTCAACGCCACCCTGGCCTCCATGGCCAGCGCGGGGTGGCAGCAGGTGAACAGGAGCCGGAGTCGGTCGTCGTCGATGGCGCCGAGCGGCTCAGGGGTGTCGACGAGCATCATCGCCTCCCTGTGCTTCGACCCCCGCCTGGCCTCGCGGCGGAGCCGGTCGATGGCCCGGCGGTGCGCGGTGGTGGTCAGCCAGCCCCCGGGGTTGGGCGGCACCCCGTCGACGGGCCACCGCTCGACGGCGGTCGCGAAGGCGTCGGCAGCCATCTCCTCGGCGAGGTCGAGGTCGCCGAAGCGGCGGGCCACCGCCGCGACCACCCGGGCCCACTCCTCACGGTGGGCCCGCGCGAGGGCTGCGTCGACGTCGGTCACTCACTCAGGACGGGCCGCAGCTCGACCCGTCGGTCGCAGTGCTTCGAGCCCTGCGCCGCGAGCCGCAGCGCCGCGTCCAGGTGCGGTGCCTCGATGATCCAGAAACCGGCCACGTACTCCTTCGACTCAAGGTAGGGACCGTCGGTGAACACCGGCTCGCCGTCGCGACCGTCGACGACGGTCGCCGTGGCGGGAGCTCCGAGCCCACCGGCGAACACCCAGTTCCCGTCGGCCACCAGCTGCGCGTTGAAGACGTCGATCGCGGCCATCTCGTCCGGAGTGGCGGACCCGGACGTGTCGTCGAGCACGGACAGGAGGTACTGCGCCATGGGGATCTCCAGTCGTCGCGGTGCAGCCCGTCGGGCTGACCTCTCACCCGTACCACGGATGCGGGCGCCTCGATCCGACAGGTGCGACCGGCTCGTCGTCAAGCACCCGGCGGCGGCTCAGTGGGAGCGGTGCTCGCGGCGGAAGTCGTCGGCGATCTGCTGCGCCTGCGCGCTGATGAGCCGGACGTAGTCGGCCCGGAGCAGCTCGACCCGGGCCGGGGTCGCTCCGCTGGAGTCCGCGAGCTCCCACCGACGCCGCGCGTCCGCGATGTCCGCGCCGGTCACTTCCACTCGTAGCCCCATGGGTCGAGCCTCTCCCGGGACGGGCGACCCGACCACCCCGGGGCGCCAGGATCACCCAGCGGTTCCCTCGTCCGAGTGACGCGATCTCCACGCCCCGAGGCTCGACCGCGGACCTGAGCGGCTACAGCCCGAAGGTCGTCCAGCGTCCTTCGGAGATGACCTCGACGGTGCCGTCGACCACCGCGATGGCCGTCTGCTCGTCGATGGCGTAGGCAGGAGCTCCGAGGTCGGCGGCCCAGCGCTCCGCGTCGGCCAGGGTGTTCTCGGTGAAGGCGTCCAGGTGCGGGAAGATCGAGAAGTCGACCACGCCGAGGGTCGTGTCGTCGGCCGCGCCGGACCACTCGACGAAGTACGCCCCGATCCGCGGCGTCATCACCATGCTCCCGGCGCTCACGCCCACCCAGACCGTGTCGGCCAGCGAGGGCAGCAGGTCCGCCAGCCCCGACTCGCGCACCCAGTGGGCCAGGTACGTCGCGTCGCCGCCGTCGACGAGGAGCACGTCGGCGTCCCGCACCCACGGCACCCATCGCTCGGCGCCGATGCTGGGCAGCGCGGTGAGCTCGAGGACACCGAGCGACGCCCAGCCGAGGCCGGTCATGTCCTGCCAGCCGGGCCGGGCCGCGACGAAGCCCTGGACCGACGTCGGGCCGCACATCGGGTGACCCCACTGGGCCGTCGGCACGCACAGGGCGTGGCACTCGCTGATCGGCTTGCACAGGAGCTGCACGAGCGCTGACCGGATGCTGGGGTTGGTGACGCCGCCGGACGTGAGCAAGAGCTTCATCGGGTCTCCGGGCTCAGAAGGGTGGAACGGCCTTCATCTTCCCCCGCGCAGCGCGGTGAGGGGTACTGGCAGTACACGGACGGGCGGAGACTCCCTCGACACGCTCGAGTGGCGTTGGCTAGGGACGTCTGGGAGTTCGCGACGGAAGGAGAGAACGACATGGAGATCACGCCGCTGCCGGCCACGCAGAAGGGACCGGCGGAGTGGTTCACGGGCGACGTCTGGTTCGACGTCCTCGCTGCACCGCCCCAACCGGCCGGGTTGCGCGTCAATGCCGTCCGGTTCGCGCCGGGGGCCCACACGTTCTGGCACCGGCACGTGAAGGGACAGACCCTGCACGTGACGGAGGGGGTTGCCCGTGTCGGCACGCGGGACGGGCGCGTGGTCGAGCTGGTCGCCGGCGAGACGGTCTGGACCCCGCCGGGCGAGTGGCACTGGCACGGGGCCGGCCCCGAGCGGTTCATGACGCACCTGGCGATGTGGGAGATCGGGGACGGGACCGCCGGCCCGGACACGGAGTGGGCCGAGGAAGTCACCGACGTGCAGTACGGAGGCCAGGGCGCATGAGCGGGTGGCGAGCTGACGAGATCGGCCAGGTCCAGCGGGTCGACGAGCTCCGGGTCGCGTCCCGCCGGCCCGACGGGAGCCTGCGGCCGTTCGTGACGATCTGGTTCGTCACCCACGGCGACGACCTGTACATCCGCTCGGCGCACGGCCCGCAGAACGGGTGGTTCCGGCGCGCGCGGGAGTCGGGTACGGGACGCGTCCGCGTGGGATCGCTGGAGAAGGACGTCGTGTTCGAGCGGGCCGACGACGCACCGCACGAGGCCCTCGATGCCGCTCTGCACGCCAAGTACGACCGCTACGGGCCCGGCCCGGTCGGCGCCATCGTCGGACCCGATGTCGTCGGTGTCACGCTGCGCGTGGTGCCGGCCGCCTGACCACCGCCGACGGGACGGGGGCGCTCGCTACAGTCACGGCATGAGCGTCGTCGACTACCTCGCACCGTTGCTGGGCGACTGGCGCGGCACCAACCGCCTGCGGCTGATGCCCACCGACGAGTACCAGCCCTCGAGCGCGACCGCGACCGTGGCCGTCACCGCCGCTCGGTTCGTCACCATCGCCTACAGGTGGTCGGACGGGGACGCACCGCAGGACGGTCTCCTGCTGGTGGGCGGCTCCGCCGACGCGGCCGAGGCGGTCTGGGTGGACTCGTGGCACACGGGATCGTCGTGGATGAGCTTCTCGGGCGACGTCGGCGAGGACGGGGAGCTGCGGCTGCTCGGGTCCTACGCCGCACCGACCGGACCGGACTGGGGCTGGCACATCCACCTGCGCCCGCAGGACGCCGTCCTCACGATGCACAACGTCGTGCCCGGGTCGGACCCGTACCAGGTGGTCGAGCTCGCACTGGAGCGGACGGACTGACTCCCCGAGCCGCGGAGATGCGCCGCTCGGCGGCCGGTCGCACGATGGACGGCGACGCGGTGAAGCAGTCGCCGTCTCTCGCGCCGGCCGCACCGGTCGGCGCGTCGACGGAGAAGAGGCACCCCACGTGCGCGCAGTCGTCTACAACGGGCCCCACGACGTGACGGTGACGGACGTCCCGGACGCGCGGATCGAGGAACCGACCGACGTCCTCGTCCGGATCACCACGACCAACATCTGCGGCTCGGACCTGCACATGTACGAGGGCCGCACCAGCGTCGAGACCGGCACGGTCTTCGGGCACGAGAACATGGGCGTCGTCGAGGAGGTCGGACCTGCGGTGACCCGGATCCGGGTAGGCGACCGGGTCAGCGTCCCGTTCAACATCGCCTGCGGCACGTGCCGCAACTGCACGCACGGGTGGACGTCGTTCTGCCTGCGCACCAACCCGACCGAGGGTGTCGACGGCGCCGCCTACGGCTACGCGAACATGGGGCCGTACCGCGGGGGGCAGGCCGAGGCGCTGCGCGTGCCGTTCGGTGACGTCAACCTCCTGACGCTGCCCGAGGGCACGGACCACGAGAACGACTTCACCATGCTCAGCGACATCTTCCCGACCGGCTGGCACGGCACCGAGCTGGCCCGGATGGAGCCGGGCGACGACGTCGCCGTCTTCGGCGCCGGACCGGTCGGCCTCATGGCGGCGCACAGCGCGCTGATCCGCGGGGCGGCGCGGGTATTCGTCGTCGACAAGGAGCACGACCGGCTGGCCCTCGCGGACAAGATCGGCGCGATCCCCGTCGACTTCTCCGCGGGCGACCCTGTGGAGCAGATCATGGATGCGACGCAGGGCCGCGGGACGGACTGCGGCGTCGAGGCCGTGGGCTACCAGGCGCACGACCCGGCCGGCGACGAGCACCCCGAGCTCGTCCTTGACAACCTGGTCCAGGTGGTCCGGTCCACCGGCGGCATCGGCGTGGTCGGCGTCTACGTCCCCGAGGATCCCGGCGCGGCGACCGACCAGGCGAAGCAGGGACGCATCCCGTTCGAGTACGGGACGTTCTTCAGCAAGGGCCAGCACATGGGCACCGGGCAGGCGCCGGTGATGCGCTACAACCGCCAGCTGCGCGACCTCATCGTCGCCGGGCGCGCGCACCCGTCGTTCCTCGTCTCCCACGAGCTCGGGCTCGACGAGGCCACCGACGCGTACGCGCACTTCGACGCCCGGGACGACGGCTGGACCAAGGTGCTGCTGCACCCCGAGAGCTCTCGCTGAGAGCCGCGCCCGCGGCAGGAGGGAAGCATGACGCGCGCCACGGTGGTCACGGGCGGCGGCCGCGGCATCGGCCGGGCGGTCGTGGAGCGCCTGCTCGCCGACGGTGAGGCGGTCGTCGTCGTCGAGCTCGACGACGAGGCCGTGGCGTGGCTCCCCGAGGGGCGCGCCGCGGCCGTCGTCGGCAGCGCTGCCCGGACGGACGTCGCCCAGGCAGCGGCCGACGCGGCCGACCGGCTCGGCACGCTGACCGGGTGGGTCAACAACGCGGCGGTCTTCCGGGACCCGGACCCGTCGGACTGTCCCGACGAGCTCCTCGCGCTCGTCGTCGAGAACCTCGCCCCGGCCGTCGTCGGGACCGCGGTCGCCGCGCGTCGGTTCCGGGGCGCCGGCTCCGTCGTCAACGTCTCGTCGCACCAGGCGCAACGACCCGTGCGCGGCTCGCTCCCCTACGCGACCGCGAAGGCCGCGATCGAGGGCCTGACCCGCGCGGCTGCCGTGGAGCACGGCGCGCGGAAGATCCGGGTGAACGCCGTGGCCCTCGGCTCGATCGTCACGGCGCGCTACGAGGCCCTCCTCGCGGCACAGGATCCCGCGCGAGGTCGGTCCGTCGAGGACGAGATGCGCCGGCTCCACCCGCTCGGCCGGGTCGGACGGGCGGACGAGGTGGCGGCGACGATCGCGTACCTGCTCTCCGACGCCGCCTCCTTCGTCACCGGCGCGGTGCTGCCCGTCGACGGCGGGCGCGCCGTGCTCGGCCTGGACCCCGAGGGGACCTGACGCCGGGCCGTCCGCAGACCGGGCGGCGGCCCGCGCCGCGTGCCAGGCTCGTCGGGTGGCCGAGATCCTGCTGCTGCACCACGTCCTCGGGCTCACGGACGGCGTGCGCTCGTTCGCCGACCGGCTCCGCGCCGGCGGTCATACCGTGCACACGCCGGACCTCTTCGACGGCCGCACCTTCGACGACGTGCGTGCGGGCATGTCCCACGAGGAGGACGACCTCGGCTGGGATGTGATGACGTCGCGCGCCGCGGCGGCGGTCGAGGGTCTGCCGGACGAGCTGGTGTACGTCGGCATCTCGATGGGCGTCGTCTACTCGCACCTGCTGGTGAACCGACGTCCCGGCGCGCGCGGAGCCGTGTTCCTCGAGTCCAGCACGAGCCTGGAGGACTTCGGCGGCTGACCGGCCGGTGTCCCGGTGCAGGTGCACGGGCACGCGGACGACGAGTTCTTCGGCGACGAGGGCGTGGCCGCTGCCCGCGCACTGGTCGCCGCCGCCGGCAGCGGTGAGGTGTTCGTCTATCCGGGCGACACGCACCTGTTCGTCGACGACTCGCTGGCGACCTACGACGCCGAGCAGACCGCCACGGTCGTCGACCGGATCCTCACGTTCCTGGCGACCGCGTAGGGATCCGCCCCGAGCCCTGGTCGTCCGCGGGGTCGAGGAGGGCCCGCATCAGGTCGCGGATCGGTCCGACCAGCTGCGCGGGAGCCATCGACGCGAGCGGCTCGAGCGTGGTCGACGAGCGCAGCACCGCGATGCCGAGGGCCGCGCAGAGCGCGAGCTGGGCGCGGACGAGGACCTCCGCCGGTGGCTCGATCGGCCCGTGGACGGCCTCCGCCAGACGCCGCGCGTACGAGTCCATCGTGTCCCGACGGATCGCCTCGGCGCGCTCGTCGCCCGAGCTCCGCAGCAGCAGGACCAGCTGGTTCGGGTGCTCGCCGGCGTCGGGTCGGGTCAGCTGGTAGGCGATGGCGCCGGCCACCTCCTCGACGGTGGACGCGGGTCCGACGGAGCTGCCGAGCTCGGCCGAGACGTCACGCAGGCAGGCCTCGAACAGCCCCTCCTTGGACTCGAAGTAGCGGCTGATGAGCGCCGCGTTGACCCCCGCGTCGTCGGCGATCTCGCGCACGGTGGTGGCCGCATAGCCCTGGGCCGCGAAGCGGCGGCGGGCCGCGGTGAGCAGGAGCTGCCGGGTCGTGTTGGCGTCCCGGCGCCTCGAGGTGGGCTCGGACGCCGGCGCGGCCGCGGTGACGCGCATGGGACCTCCTTCGGTCGGGTGCAGCGTAGCGAGCGTGGGGCGACCAAGTAAACGCTTGTTGACTTCGGTTGCGCGGGGCATCGATACTTGGCCTCAACAAGCGTTGACCTCTACTCCCCCGAGGACCCCGTGTCACACTCTCCCGCCCTCCCCGACGTCGCCGAACCCACCGAGCTCCGCACCGGCAGCCGGTTCCTCGTCCTGTACCTGTCGCTGGGTGGCCTCGCGTTCGCCGTCCTGCAGTCCCTCGTCGCGCCGGCGCTGCCGGTCCTCGCGGAGGACCTCGCCGTCTCGACGGCCGACGCCAGCTGGATCCTCACGGCCTACCTGCTGGCCGCGTCGGTCCTCACGCCGATCCTGGGCCGCCTCGGCGACATGGTCGGCAAGCGCCGCGTGCTGATCGGCGTCCTCGCCACCCTCGCCGTCGGCACGCTGGTCGCGGCGCTCGCCCCCAACCTCGGCGTGCTCATCGTCGCCCGCGTCCTGCAGGGCTCCGCCGGCGCGATCCTGCCGCTGTCCATCGGCATGGTGCGCGACGAGCTGCCCCGGGAGAAGGTCAGCGTCACCGTCGGCCTCCTGTCGGCGATCTTCGGCGTCGGCGCGGGCGTCGGCATCGTCGCGGCCGGTCCGATCGTCGACCACCTCTCCTGGCACTGGCTCTTCTGGCTGCCCCTCGTGCTCGTCGTCATCGCCCTGCTCGGGGCCGTCTTCGGCATGAAGGAGTCGCCGGTCCGCACGCCCGGTCGGCTGGACACCCTCGGCGCCGGCATCCTCACGGTCGGTCTCGTGTCCCTGCTGCTCGCCATCAGCAAGGGTCAGTCGTGGGGGTGGCTCGAGACGAAGACCGTGAGCGTGTTCCTGCTCGGCGTGGTCGCCCTCGCGGCGTTCGTCGTCGTGGAGCTGCGCGTCAGCCAGCCGCTCATCGACATCCGCCTCATGACCAACCGCGGCGTCTGGGCCACCGACCTGGTCGCGCTGACGCTCGGCTTCGCCATGTTCGGCACGTTCCTGCTGGTCCCGACCCTGCTCGAGCTGCCGCCGGTCGCCGGCGTCGGCTTCGGCAAGTCGGTGTCCGAGGCCGGGCTGTTCCTCCTGCCGACCGTCCTCATGATGGTCGTGTTCGGCCCGATCGCCGGTCTGCTCGACCGCCGGTTCGGGCCCAAGCTGCCGATGTTCCTCGGCACGTTCCTGGTGGTCTGCGCCTTCGCGCTGCCCGGCCTCGTGCACGACCACCTCTGGCAGGTGCTCGCGTCCGGGCTGCTCACCGGCGCCGGCATCGGCCTGGCCTTCGCGGCCATGTCGAACGCGATCATCGAGAGCGTCCCGGCGGCGCAGACCGGTGAGGCCAGCAGCGTGAACGTCATCTCCCGGACCATCGGCAGCAGCATCGGCACGGCGGTCGTCGCCGCCGTCATCACGTCGCACAGCACGCCGGAKGGGATGCCGACCGACGACGCGTTCACCTACGGGTTCCTCGTGTGCGCTGCGGTCGCCGTCCTCGCGGTGCTCGCCTCGGTCGCGCTGCCGTCGGCCCGTCACCGCCGGGAGCAGGCGCTCGCGGCCGGCGTCGGCGACCTCCCGCCCGAGCCCGTCGAGCTCCACGTGCCCCACCCGCGCCACCACGCGCACGACGCCGACACCCCGGCCTGACCCCGGGCCGAGAGCCGAGTCCCGTCACGGCGGGGCTCGGCTCTCGCGTTCCCGCGAGAGCCCCCAACCCCGGGCTGAGCGATCACCTATCGTGATCCGGCGCGCCGGCCGTCGGCCCGGGCCGGCCCGCGGACCACACACCCGAGGAGGTGGCGATGAGCCGCGCGGTCCCTGCCCCGCTGTTCACCGACCCCGTGCACCACGCGCCGACGGACCCCGTCGTCGTCGAGGCTCCGGACGGCACCTGGCGGCTGCTCTACACGCAGCGCCGGGCGGCCGACCGCTCCGGGGGCGTCGCGTGGGTGCACGGCACCGAGATCGGCATCGCGTCGTCGGACGACGGTGGCCTGAACTGGACGTACGCCGGCGTCGTCGACGGTCTCGACCACCTCCCGGGGACGAACACGCTCTGGGCCCCGGAGGTCGTGCGCGTCGGCGCCGAGTACCACCTGTTCCTCTCGCACGTCCCCGGCACCCCGACCTCGTGGGACGCGACGCGGAGCATCACCCACCACACGTCGCCCGACCTCGTCACGTGGACGTACCGCGGCACGCTGCCGCTGTCCTCCGACCGGGTCATCGACGCCTGCGTCGTCCCGCTGCCGTCGGGCGGGTACCGCCTCTGGTACAAGGACGAGGTGGCCGGCTCCCAGCAGTGGAGCGTCGACTCCCCCGACCTGGTCACGTGGTCCGAGCCGCGACCGGTCATCACCGAGCCGCCCGGCGAGGGGGCCAACGTCTTCCGCCTCGGCGGGTGGTGGTGGCTGCTGGTCGACGAGTGGCGCGGGCTGGGGGTCTACCGCTCGCGCGACCTCGAGTCGTGGGAGCGCGACGGGCTCGTGCTGGACACCCCGGGCACGCGGCCGTGGGACGCGGGCACGGGCCGGCACGCCGACGTGGTCGTCGGCCGCACGGGCTCCGGCGACGAGGTCGCGTGGGTCTTCTACTTCACGCACCGCGTGGAGCCCGGGCCCGACAACGCCGGCACCTCCGAGGAGCTGGACGAGGAGGGCATCCCGCTCGCCCACCGCACCGACGTGCAGGTGGCCGCGGCCGTCGTCGTCGACGGCCACCTGGTGTGCGACCGCGACGCCGACCCCGACCTCGACCTGCGGCGCGCCGCCGACCGCTGACAGGAGCCCACCCGTGACCTTCACCATCTCGATCGACGACCCCCAGGCGCCGGACGTCCTGGAGCTGCTCGGCGAGCACCTCGCCGACATGTTCGCGACCTCACCCGCCGAGTCCGTGCACGCCCTCGACCCGACGGCGCTCGCGGCGCCGGGAATCACGTTCTGGACGGCGCGCGACACCGAGGGCAGGCTCCTCGGCTGCGCGGCCCTCTCGCAGCTGAGCGGCACGGACAGCGAGCTCAAGTCCATGCGCACGACGACCGCGGCGCGCGGGCGCGGCGTCGGCGCCGCGGTGCTCGCCCACGTCCTGGCGTCGGCGGCCGAGCGCGGGCTGCGGACGGTCCACCTCGAGACGGGGACACAGGACTACTTCGCGGCCGCTCGCCGCCTCTACGAGCGGGCGGGCTTCGTCGAGTGCCCGCCGTTCGGCGACTACCAGCTCGACCCGCACAGCGTGTTCTACCGGCTCACGCTGCGCCAGGGCTGACCTCAGGTCGTCCGCAGCACCAGCAGGAACTGCCCGCCGCCCGGCTCCACAGCCGCCGCGACCCTCAGGTCCGGCGCGAACCTCGAGAGCCGGTCGACCAGCCAGGTCGCCGCCTCGTCGGCGTCCGCCCGGGTGGGGCACCGCGCCACCACCTCGCGGCCGCCCTTGCGGGTCAGGCGCTCCGCGGTCGCCACGATGGGCGCCGGCTCGACGACGAACAGGTCGGGCGACCACGCGACGACGGGCTTCACGGCGCCCTTGCGGGTGTTGCAGGCGCGGTGCGCGAGACGCTCGGAGCCGGGTGCCGGCTTCTTGCCCTTGGGCGTCGCCCCGCCGTCGATGCTCGGGCCCCGGTCCGCGTTGACGGACGCGTCCGGGTCGACCGGCTCGTCGCAGAGCCAGCATCGCCATCCGTCGCGCTCGCCGACCTCGTCCAGGGTGCTCATGGGGCGGAGCCTACGGGTCAGCCGGTCCCGAGCTTCTCGTCGAAGAAGTCGAGCACGCGGGTCACGGCCGTCTCGTCGCGGTGCTCGGTGAGGGTGGCGTGCCGAGAGCCGGGCAGCTCGACGGTGAGGAAGTTGTCCCCCAGGGCGCGGCGAAGCGTCTCGAACCGGGTGCCGACGGCGGGGTCGCCGACGTAGCGGACGCCGAGCACCTGGCAGCCGGCGTCGACCTTGGCGCGCACGGCGGCGACGTCCTCCGGACCGAGGCCCGGGTCGGCGGACCGACGGCGGCCGACGGCGAACGGGGTCGACGGCTGGGCCAGCACGGGCGCGGCGATCGGCGCGTCAGCCAGCATGGCGAGCGCGAACCCGCCGGTGAAGCACATCCCCACCGCGCCGACGCCTGGGCCGCCGAGCTCGGCGTGCAGCTCGCGCGCCAGTGACCGGAGCCACCCGGCGACAGGACTGGTCCGGTGGAGGGCGAGCGCATGGAACTCCCGGCTCACGCAGACGCCGGCGAGCGACGCCGCAGTCGCGCGAGGCGTCTTCGGGGCACCCGGCACGCCGAAGAGCACCGGCATCACGACGGTGTGGCCGCGCTCGACGATCTCCTCCGCGAAGCGGATGCACGGGGGCGTGAGTCCGGGCAGCTCGTGGATCATCACGACGCCCGGGCCGTGCCCTCGGCGGTAGACCGGGTGGGTGACGCCGTCGGCGGTGTGCTCACCGACGACCCAGCCGTCGAGAAGGCTCATCGGCGAGCTCCGTTCCTGGGGTCGGTCCACGGTCCCACGGCGCGTCCCTGCGTGCCCGACGGCCGTGGGTCTCGCACCCCGAGACCGGCAGGACCGAATGTTGACGCCGCCGCGGTGCCGGTGTTGCGTGATCCCGACCGTCCGACAGAGAGCGAGCCGACCGTGGGCCTCACGACCGTGCTGGTCGGCGCCGGGTCCGGCGTCGGCGGCCGCGCCGCGCTCGTGATCGTCCTGCTCGCCGTGACGACCGTCGCCTGGCTGCTCGTCCGCCGGCACACGCAGCGCTTCCGGCCGGTGCACGTCGGCGCCGGTCCGGACGAGCCGCGCCTGACGGATGCGGACCTCGGCGTCGCGCTCGGCAGCCGGGCGACCTTGGTCCAGTTCTCCGCGCGCACCTGCGCGACCTGCCCGCAGGTGCGGCGCGTGCTCGGCGCGCTCGCCGCGGGCGAGCCCGGCGTCGTCCACGTCGACGTCGCGTCCGAGGAGCACCTCGACCTGGTCCGCCGGCTCTCGGTCTTCCGCACGCCGACCGTGCTGCTGCTCGACGCGAGTGGGCGGGTCCGTTCGCGGGCGTCCGGTCCGCTCACGGCCGACCACGCGCGGGCCGCGCTCCAGAAGCTCACCCCGCCTCTTGCGAGCCGCTGACCTCGCCGCCACTAGGGTGTCGAGGATCACCGGATCCGCGAGGAGGGGAACCGTGCCGCGGTTGACGAGTGCCGACGTGGCCCGCGAGAGCGGCGTCTCGCGCACCACCGTCAGCTACGTCCTCAACGGCAAGGTCGGCGTCGCGATCCCCGAGGCCACGCGCCAACGCGTCCGGGACGCGGCTGAGCGGCTGGGCTACACCCCGTCGGCCGCCGCACGGGCGCTGCGCTCCGGCAAGAGCGACCTCGTGCTCTGCGTCCTGCCCAACTGGACCATCGGCCCGGTCATCGACACGCTCCTCGACCACCTCACCTCGGAGCTGGCCGACCGCGGGCTGTCCGTCCTCGTGCATCACGACCGCGGTCCGCGCCCGCTCGCCGAGCTGTGGCGAGCGGTCACCCCGCGCGCCGTCCTGGGCCTCGCGCCGTTCGCCGAGGCGGACGAGCGCGCGATGCGGCTGGCCGGGATCAAGGTCGTCGGCAGCGCGCTGGACGTGGACTCGCACCCGGGGACGTTCTCCGCGCCCCAGACCGAGATCGGGCGGCTGCAGGTGGAGCACCTGGCCGAGCGCGGCCACCGCGTCCTCGCCTACGCCGCGCCGAGCGACCCGCGCCTGACGGCGTTCGCGGACCGCAGGCTCGCGGGGGTCTCGCTCGCGTGCGAGCGGCTCGGGCTGCCCGCACCGCGGGTCCAGGCCGTCGACCTCGACACGGCGTCCGCAGCCTCCGCGGTCCGGTCGTGGCGGGCGGCACCGTCCCCGGTCACCGCCGTCGCGGCGTACAACGACGAGGTGGCCCTGGCCGTCCTGTCCGGGCTGCGCGCCGAGGGGCTGCGCGTGCCCGAGGACGTCGCCGTCATCGGCGTCGACGACATCCCCGCCGCGCGACTCGCCGCCCCGGCGCTGAGCACGGTGTGGCAGGCGATCGACGCGCAGGCCAGCTACCTCGCCGCGGCCGTGCTCGCTGCGCTCGACGAGTCGCTCGAGCCGCCCGCACAGCCGGGCGACGTGTTCCACGTCATTGCCCGCGACTCGACGTAGCGCCCGCCTAGCTGAACGTGAACCAGTTGACGTTGACGTAGTTCGCCGGCTGCCCGGAGTCGAACGTCAGGTACACCGTGTGCGTGCCGATGGTGGGCACGATGTTGCCGGGGACGGTCCGCCACGCCTGCCACCCGCCCGTGCTGCTGATCGCGAAGCTGCCGATCGACGGGCTCGTGAGGCTGTCCAGGCGCACGTTGACCAGGCCACTGATTCCGCCGGCAGCCCCCGAGGCGACGCGCGCGGTGAACGTCGCCCGCGGCGTCGAGCCGAAGCGCACGTCGTCGAACCGCAGGTGGTCGCCGTTCGCGATCCACCCGACGTCCTGACCGCCGTCGACGTCCTGCGTGGTCTCCTTCGCCACGCCGGACATCCCGGAGTACGCCTCGGCCTGGATGCGGGACGTCGCATCGACGCCCGTCACGGTGCCCGATGCCGTGGTCACCGAGACGGCGCTGCTCGCGGCCGACCGGTTGCCCGCCGCGTCGTAGGCCCGGACGCGGAACGCGTAGGCGGTCGAGGCCGCCAGGCCCGTGGCCGTGTAGGTCCGGTCCGTCGTCGAGCCGACGACGCTGCCGTCGCGCAGGACGTCGTACCCCGTGACGCCCACGGCGTCGGTCGAGGCCGACCATGCGAGCGTCGTCGCCGCCGAGGTGGTGCCGGACGCCGCGAGGCCGGTCGGCACGGAGGGTGCCGTCGTGTCGGCGCTCCCGGCCGACGTGGTGACCGTCACCGCGCTGCTGCTGGCCGACCGGTTGCCGGCCGCGTCGAGCGCGCGAACGGTGAACGAGGAGGTGGTCGAGGTCGGCAGGCCCGTCACCGAGTAGGTGGTCCCTGGCACCGTGCCGACGACCGCACCGTCGCGGAGCACCTCGTAGGCCGTGACACCCACGTCGTCGGTCGAGGCCGTCCAGGACAGGACCGTCGAGGTCGACGTCGTGCCGGAGGCCGCCAGCCGCGTGGGCGCCGAGGGCGCCGTCGTGTCGGTCGACGCGGTCGCGTTCGAGCTGGCGACCGACCGCGCGGGGACCGTGAGCCGCACGCCGTCAGAGAACGTCACCGTGAGAGCCGACCCGGTCATGTTCGCGGCCTGGTACGTACGGGTGCCGTGKGCGACGAACGCCGCGGCGAGCGGGTTGTCCGCCGTGACGGACCGGTCGACCGTGCCCAGGCCGGCCAGGTTCTTCAGCCAGTAGAACGTGTGCGCCCTCGACTCGCCCTCCTCGACCGCGTAGCTGTCGGCCTGGGATCGGAACTGCGCGAGCGCCGTCGGGGCGTCGGCGAGCGCCTGGAACTCCCAGAGGATGTCCTTCCACACCGTGGCCGGGCCGCCGTTGTTGCGCTCGAGCTCAGCCAGGTTGCGCCGGACGTAGGCGGGGTCGTAGCCGAGGTAGAGGTGGCCGGCGGTGCTGGGCAGCAGGTTGATGCCCTGGATCATCTCCGGCTCGGCGCTGAACCAGGTCGAGTACGACCCGCCGTCGCCCCACACCATGCCGACCGCGGAGTGTCCGAACGCCGCCGGGAACGCCTCGTCGTCGGTGTCGAACCAGTAGTTCTCGATGGCCGACGCCTGCGTCGTGTACAGGTAGATGCCCAGGTCGCGCACCGTCGTGTTGCCCGTGGCCTGGCCCCACTGGATGAGCCCGCTGGCGAAGTTCATGCCCTCCGACGACGACTCCTGGTTGTTGCCCGCCGCGAAGGCACCGTGCCCTGCGGCCCAGTCGTGGCCCGCGTAGATGTCGAAGTCGCGCAGGAACGGGAAGCGGGTGTCGGTGCGGTCCCAATTGGCGGCGTCCTTGATGACGGTGTCGACCATGCCCCCGTACGCCGAGTCGGCCGCCCACGCCGGGTCGAACTCCGCGACCGTGGCCGCCCCGACGACGAAGTACCCGTAGTGGAAGTGGTGGTCGTTGAGGTCGGTGTCCGAGCCGTACGAGGCCGGATAGCCGATGAGCGTGCCCCACGCGGGGTTGTACCAGAACGAGCGCGACGTCTCCCCGGGCGAGGCCGTGAGCCAGTCGCTCAGGCGCGTCTTCATGGCGCCTACCAGACGGTCCCGCGCTCCTGTGCTCCCGGTCAGCTGGGCGATCTGGGCCACCTGCGCGGCCCGTCCCAGCGCCTTGCCGGTCCAGTAGGTGTCGTCGCCGAAGCCGGCGAACGGGTCGCCCGTCGCCACCTGCTCGACGTACCCGCCCAGCTGCGCGGCGTCGGACGAGCCGGCGGCGAAGCCGGTGTCGGCCAGCTGCGGCAGCACGCCGTGGAACGGCGTCACGGTCTGGAACTGCGAGCTGCCGACCACCACGCGCATCGGGCCGCGGGGGGACACGTAGGAGTAGCCGCTCAACGTGGCGCCGGCCAGGTGGTCACGCTGGTGCGGGTAGAGCGCGTACACCGTGCCGCTACCGGATCCCTGCCGCGCCGTGGTGGTGAACGCGTACGTCGCGGTCATGCTCGCGCTGGCCTCGTCGTAGGACCACGAGACCGTGGTGCCGGTGACGTGGTTGTGCGCGTACGGCGCGTAGGCGGTCAGGGCGGCGAGGCGGTTCGCGTTCGTGCTGGTCGGCGTGGTCGGCAGCACCGCGACCGAGAAGAAGCCCTTGCCGGCGAGCGACGAGCGCAGGGTGCTCCCGGACAGCGTCCACGTCGAGCCCGTCGGCCCGAAGGCCGCGTAGTCGTGCCCGTTGATGGTGTAGCCGACCGCGCCGTCGGCGTTGCTCCAGACCGTGGGCGCGGCCGCGCCGGTGAGGGTCGCGTCGCCCCCGGTCTTCGTCGCGAAGACGAACGGCAGGCCGTGGCCGAACGTGGTCCGCAGGCTGCTGGTGCCGTTGGTCCACAGCTCGCTCACGGTCCAGTCGGAGTAGCCGTCGACCTTGCCGTCCGCGTCGAGGCCCGCGATGCCGAGGCGGAAGTCCTCGGCGTACGGGTAGTGGTACTCCCCCACGCCCGTCGCCGTGCCGGAGATCGTCGCGGTGGTCGGGTAGCTGACCCCGAGCCCGTCGGTGTACGCGTGGTACGCCAGCGGGTGCGCCATGAGGTTCTCGGACACCGAGGCACAGCTGAACTTGCGCCAGAGCAGCGACGTCCACCAGTCGTTGGTCGGCACCGCGCCCGCCGGGAAGTTCGCCGTCACGTGCGCCCGCGGGTCGGTCACCGGCTTGTTGTCGCACTCGGTCGGGACCGCGCCTCCCGTCGGCGTGCCCTCGGCATAGCTGCCCTGCCCGACCGGGACGGCCGCGTCGGCCCGCGTCACCGGCAGGACGAGCACCTGCACGAGGTAGGCCAGCATCGCGGCGACCACGGCCAGGGCGACGATCCGTCGTCGGTCCGGAGCCGGGCGCGAGGCTGTGGCGGAAGTTCGCGGTCGAGCAGACATCGTCGTCTCCTTCTCGCCCGTGTTCTCAGGCGATCGGCGACGGATGCGTCGCCCACGGCCGCCGGGTGCGGCTGCGCCAAGCACCGGGGTGCGCGCAGCCCGGAGGCCTGCGGGATCTCGGTCAGCCACGGTGAGGCGGCCATCTCCCCGTCGAGACGTCCCCTGCAGTGACTCGTGTCACCGGGCTGAGCACCACACTCCGTCCGGGTGAACGCGTTGTCAAGTGGAAGCCGCGCGCACGACGGCGCCCGCCCCGCGGGCTGCGGGGCGGGCGTCGTCGGGAGCGGGCGTCAGCCCGCGGACGGGTGCGCCTGGGCCGACGCGATGAACGCGAGCATGGCGGACCGCGAGCTGCCGTCGTCGATCGACGTGTCCGGCAGGGTCGTCGCCTCGGTCCACGCCGCCGACGCGTCGTCCGCGCCGGCCAGCGCCCGGTACATCAGCAGGTAGTCACCGAACTGCACGCCGTACCCGCCAGGCGTGGCCTCGTCGACCGACGCCCGGATCTGCTCAGGGTCCACGCCGGTGGCGAGGTACGTCTGCACCGGACCCATCGGGATCAGCTGGATGCCGAGGATGGCGTTCGGCTCGGGACTGAACCACGTGGCGTAGTCCCGCTTGCCGCCCCAGTTCAGCGACACCATCGTGTGGTCGAACCCGTCGAACTGCGTCAGGTCCGGCGCCGTCCAGTACGTCCGCGCCGTCGAGGCCTCGGTCGACGCGAGCCAGGTGGCCTCCGTCGAGAGCGCCGTCTGCCCGGAGGCGTCCGCCCACAGGCCCAGCCCGTTCCAGGCGTTGACCGCCTCCGACGACGACTCCTGGTTGTTCCCGTCCGCGAAGGGCGAGGTTCCCGACGCCCACGAGTGACCCGCGTAGGGGTCGAACGACCGCAGCTGCGGCAGCTCGGCGGACGGCTTCGCGGCGGCGATGTCCTGCGCGAGCAGGTTCATCACCGGTGCCAGCTGCTTCGCCAGGGACGGGTCGTCCTTGGCCAGCAGACCGGCCGCCGCGAGCAGGTAGCCGTAGTGAAAATGGTGGTCGTTGAGCTCGTCCGACCCGAAGGACGGCGTCAGCCCGATCGCCGAGCGCGCGGCCTGGTCGTAGACGACGCACCGCGCGTCGCGCTGCGTGCAGCCGTCCGGCTCGGTCCACTCCTTGAGCGCGTCGACCGTCTTCTTCTTCAGGTCCGCGACGACGTCCTGCGCGCCCAGCTGCTCGCCCAGCACCACGAGCGACGCCGCGCGGTTGAGCGCCTTGCCGCCGAAGTACGTGTCCGACGGGAACGCCGGCGTCGACGCGACGTCCTGCTCGAGCGCGTCCACGATGGCCGATTTCTGGTCGGCCGTGATGCCGTCCAGATCGATCGCGCCCGCCGCCGGCAGGGCCGGCGCGTAGGAGGTGAGCTGCGAGCCGGTGCACAGCTCGAGGTCCCCGTAGACGCTGGCGTACGAGCCGAGTCCGCAGTCCGACCGCGTCGGCTGGTCGCCGGTGCGGTGGTGCGGCATGGTCACGTAGGCCGTGGGCGACCCGCCGGCCGTGCGGTAGGTCAGCGTGGTGCGGGCGACCGAGTCGTCCACGCCGTAGCTGACGTCGACACCCGTGACAGGGTCGGCCGCGGCCTTGGCCAGGGCGGTCGCGGCCGCGGGCTTCGCGTCCGGCGGCAGCGCGTACCAGGTCGCCGTACGACCGGCGGCCAAGGTGGTCGAGCCGCCGTCCGTCCCGCCACCGACCAGGCCCCACGTCGAGGTCCCGGCGTCGGCGCTCTGCGCGCCGTCGTCGCCGGCCTCGAAGGAGCCCCCGGCGACCGCGGAGCTCACTGTCATGTCCTTCTCGGCCGTGAGGCTCACGAACGGCGAGCCCTCCGCGAGGACGACATTTCCGAGCGCGGCGCCGGAGGCGTCGAGCAGCTCGATCGTGACGCTCACGGGGTCCGCGGCGCTGATCTGCGCCGAGGCGGCGCCGGCGTCCACGGTCACGGCCGGCACGTGCGGCGCCATGATCGTCTGCGCCGACGTCGTCGGCGTCGGGAGCCCCAGCGTGAAGCCGCTGTCCGTCAGGCCGAACGACAGCGGCTCGGCGAAGACCGGCTGTGCCTGGTCGCCGAACACGAGCCCGCTGTACCAGCGGTTGGTGGGCGGCACGACGCCGTCCTTGAGCCTGACCGGGTCGATCTTGGCGACCGACTTCGCCGGCACCCCGGCGACCAGGGCCGCCGCGTCGACGGTGGGCGTCTGGGCGTCCTTCGGCCCGGTGGTGGGTTCCTCCGGCGCCGAGCCGCGCCCGCCGCCCGCGGTCGTCGCCTCCGAGGTCGACCATGGGGTCGTGATCGCGAGGACCGCGGCGACGGCGACCACGACCGCGACGGCGGCAGCGATCAGCACGCGCCGGCGCCGGCGGTCTCGGGGCGGGGGTCGCACGTCCGTCGTGTGCTCTGTGAGGTGTGCCGTCATCCGAAGATCCCTCCGATGTAGGTCTTGACGGAGTCAGCGGTCCGAGTCACCACGCCGTTGTTGCGCAGGTGCAGCTCGGCCGTCACGGGGGTGCCCGCGGACACCAGCCCGTTCTGCGCGCCGTCCTTGAGGGCGGCGCCCGTGAGGGTCATGACCGCCTGGGCCTGGCCGGCCACCGTCTCCACCTTGACCTTGGAGACGTGGGCCGTGATCGTGCGGTGGTTGGGCAGCTCGACCGTGGCCGTCGCGTTGTCCTCGACGCGGGCGTACTCGTTCGGCGTGAGCGTGTACTCGGCCTGGACGTAGAGGGTGTTCGCGCGCTGGACGGTCGCCAGCTCCGTGGCGGACTGGACGAACGTGCCGCGCTCGGAGCTGATCGCGGTCACGGTGCCGTTGCCGGCCGCCAGGAGAACGAGGCGGCCCTGGTCGTCCACCTGCGTGGCCTCGGTCTCGGGCTTGGCGAACCCGTTCTTGAGGTCGTACTGCAGGCTCGAGGAGTCGATGACGAACAGCGGCTCCCCCTTCGTCACGGTGTCACCGACGTCGACCATCTGGTCGACCACGAGGCCGGCGTACGGCGTGCCCACGTCGTAGGTCCGGGCGAGGATCTGCGCGGAGTCGCTGGCGGCGACGCCCTTCTTCTGGTTGAGCTGGTAGGTGGCCAGTGCGGCCAGGACGAGCACGAGGATGGTGCCCACGAGCAGTCGGAAACGGCTGGCCCAGGTCATGCGACACCTCCGGTGGGTGCGGTCTCGAGACGGGCGTGGCTGGTGCGGCGCACGGCGCGCTCCGCCTTGGCGGTGAGTCGGCCGCGGTGGCCCTCCCGCCAGGCGGTGAGCACGAAGCTGCCGAGGATCAGGGTGTTGGTCGCGTTCCACGCGAGCGCGAGGCTCGGGTAGCCGTTGCCGAGGTCCTTCCAGGCGCCGACCACCGTGGTGATGAGCAGGAACTGGAAGAAGAGGACCTGCGGCATCATGAAGGCGAAGGGCGAGCGGTACGCGCCCTTCTGGCCCGTGACGTGCCACTTCTGGTCCCGGCGGAAGATCGCGTTGATCAGCGCGCGCGTGTAGATGGGAAACGACACCGCGGCCAGCAGGAGGACCTGCCAGCGGAACGAGCCGAGCGTGTAGAACGCGAGCACGATCTGCAGCACGTAGAAGCCTGAGTAGTAGAGCAACCACGTCAGCGGCGTGATCGTGAGGTTCATCGGGGTGAGGTTGAAGTAGATCTGCAGCGGCGGCACGAGGATCAGCAGCAGGGGCGCGATCCCGGTGAGGTAGTGCGTCGCGGTCACCTGGTACTGCAGCCTCTGGTCCATCGTGAGGTTGCGCTTCCGGGAGAACGGGTTGTGCGTGAGCATGATCTCGAAGCCACCGGTCGCCCAGCGCAGCTGCTGCTTCGTGTACGTCTCGACGGTCTCCGGGGTGTCCCCCACGGCCAGCTCGGTCGGGATGTAGACGGTCCGCCAGCCCTTCTCGTGCAGCATCAGGGACGTCCAGACGTCCTCCGACTTGGAGTCGGAGTAGATGCCGCCGATCGACTCGACCGCGGCCCGTCGGTAGATGACGTTGGTCCCCACCGAGAACGCGGCGTTGAACCGGTTCCGGCCCGGCTGGATGAACTTGTAGAACACCGACTGCATGTAGCCGGCGCCCTTCGAGATGACCGAGTTCAGGTTCCCGTACACCTGGGGCGTCTGCACGAAGGCCACGTCGTCGCTGGCGAAGAACGGGACCGTCTCGTGCAGGAACTCCGGCTTGGGCACGAAGTCGGCGTCGAGGATGACGAAGAAGTCGCCCTTGGCCAGCGTCAGGGCGTGGTTGATGTTCCCCGCCTTGGCCCCGTTGCTCGACAGCCGGCGCACGTAGCGCGCACCCACCCGTGCCGCCAGCGCGCGGACCTCGTCCGACCGGCCGTCGTCGAGGATCCAGGTCTCGTGCCGGCCGTGCATGGCGACGGCCGCCATGGCGGTCCGCCGGATGGTGTCGAGGTCCTCCCCGTACGTGGTGATGAAGACGTCGACCGTGATGGGCCACTCGTCGAGGTACATCCGCCAGTCCTGCGGGGACTTCTCGGCGCCCTCGCGGATGATCTCGGCGAGGTCGTACAGCCGGTCCTGCGCGAGGTGGAACGCGAAGCCGCGCGGGTTGTGCCCGCTGGACAGGACGGTCCACATCGCCAGCAGCGCGTGGACCACGAGGATCGTCTCCGCGACGATCACGAGCGTGTACGGCAGCCAGTCGCCCCGGTTCGCGGGGTTCAGCAGGAACGCCGCGTACACGATGACCCCGGCGCACGCCAGGAGGACGAGGAGCATGAGCGAGGGGCTCTGCGCGGCCTCGTTCTCCGCCCGCCTCGTCGGTCTGATCTTGATCTGTTCGGTCTTCCGAGGCTCGATCACGAGCCTGTCGAACGTGGTCGTCATGGCTCTGCCCTCTTCTCGCTGTCGTCCGTTCGGATGGCAGTGGTGGGCGCTGGGCTCGACCCACCTTGTGAGGCAGCGACGTCGGCACCAGGTGCACGAAAGGGCGGCGACGGCGAGGGACCGGCCGGAGCCGGACCTCACGCAGCGTCACCGCCCTCGTGGATGGCTAGGAACGTACGTCGGATCCGCGGCACCGTCCACAGCACACGCTGTCCGACAGGTCACATCACCCACTCGAGGACGAAGCGGGAGCAACCGCCCGCCCGCTCGCTGCTACCCGCTGGACGGACCCCGGCATCGCCGGTGCTGACGTCGACCACGGCGGAGCTCGGCGCCCACCGCCGGACCGACGCGGAGACCGCGTCCCTCGAGCGCGCCGTACGTCGCACGACCTTCTCGCGCCACCGTCGGCGACGACGGCGCCAGCCGCGTCGCTGCTGGTCAGCGGAAGGGGTTCGACTGCTGGCGCGCCCATCCCCTCGGCGCGGCAGCGGACGCGACACCCACCGGGAAGACGCTGGACGCGCGCTGGCGACGGTCCTCGGGTCGTGGCCCGGTCGACGAGCCCCGCCGACTCCCGAGGGTCCCGGCAGACCCACGTGCACGCGTCCGACGGAGGCTCGGGAGCGCCCCGGGGTCGCGTTCCGGCATGCGATCTACTTCACCCGGAGTGTCCACACAACGGACAGCTCGAGCACCGCCGCTCGGGCGTCTCGGGGACGTCGGAACCACGTTCAAAGGGTGTTCCCAGGCAGGGGACCTACCGTGCGCTCACGCACTCTCGTCACCCCGGAGGTCGTCATGTCGGCTCAGTCGAACCCCCCAGGCCCGGATCCCGCACCGGTGCCTGCTCCCCCGCCCCCGGCCACGGCGCAGATCCCACTGCCCACTGCGACGCCGCCGCCGCCGGCCGCACCCGTCGGCTGGGTGATCGCGGCGATGATCCTGTTCTGGCCGACCGGGATCCCCGCCCTGCTCGCGTCCCACCGCGCGGCGCGGGCCGTCGGAGCCGCCGACGCCGGGACGGCGTACCGGGAGTCGACGAGCGCCCGGCGGTGGGGCATCATCAGCGTGATCGTGGGCGCGGCGCTGATCGTCCTGTCTCTCCTGGTGTCGATCGCGTGGGCCGTCCTGGCCGCCGTCGTGGTCCACGAGCACCGCGGCGGCATCGACTGGCAGCAGGGTGGCCCCGGCCCGCGCCACGAGCTCCCCTTCGGCGAGCCCGGCCGTCCCGGCTTGCCCGACCGGTCCGGGTCCGGCAGCTGATCGCGTCCACCATCCGGGACACCGCGCCCAGGCATTGACGGCGCCGGTCACCGGGTGCTTGTTTGTGCCCGCCCTGCACCGCCACCTCTCGGCACCGACGAAGGGAGCCCACGATGACCGCGCCGCGCGCCTCGTCGCCCTCCCGCCGTGCCTGTCTGCACCTCTGTACCGCCTGCTGTCAGACGCACTGACGCACCGCCCGGCCCCGAGCCGGGAGCAGGCCCCTCCGACGCGCCGCCCACGAGCGCCGTCGGTCCGCAGACGCACTCGAGAGGCACCACCATGTCCGTCGACCTGTCCGCCCGCCCCGACACCGTCCTCGGCGTGGCCGAGCTGAGCGCACTGACCCGCTCCCTCGCCGCCAGGCCCGAGCTCTGGCAGCCCCTCGTCCGATACCAGGCGAGCGGCCGCTGGTGGACCCGGCTGGACGCGCCTGCCGGCGTGGACGTGTGGCTGATCTCGTGGCTCCCGTCGCAGGGCACCGAGCTGCACGACCACGGCGCCTCGTCCGCGGCGTTCACCGTCGTGGCCGGCACCCTGACGGAGATCAGGCCCGACGACGGCCGGTTGGTGCCGCAGGAGTTTCGTGCGGGCCGCACGCAGACCGTCGACCCGGGCGACCTGCACGACGTGCTGAACGCCGGCACCGAGCCGGCGGTCAGCATCCACGCCTACTCGTCACCTCTGACGCGGATGACCTACTGGGCGCGGGACGCCGAGGGCACGCTCGTGCCCACCCGCACGGTCGAGACCGACGAGCCGGAGACCGAGGCGTGAGCGCCGTCGCAGGTCGGCGCCGCCGGACGATCGACGACGTGCTGGCCGAGGCCCGTGCGCGCCTGGTGCGCCTGTCGCCGGCGGAGACGTGGGCCGCGTTGCAGCACGGCGCCCTGCTCGTCGACATCCGCCCCGCGGCTCAGCGGGCGGCCGAGGGCGAGGTGCCGCAGGCCGTCGTGATCGAGCGCAACGTCCTCGAGTGGCGCCTCGACCCGGCCAGCGCCCACCGGATCCCGGCGGCGACCGGGTACGACCTGCAGGTCGTCGTGCTGTGCTCCGAGGGCTACACGTCGAGCCTCGCCGCCGCGGCGTTGGCGGACCTCGGCCTGCACCGTGCGACGGACGTCGTGGGGGGCTTCCACGCGTGGTCTGCGGCCGGCCTGCCGGTCAGCTCCGACGCCCGAGAACTGGTGGGCGCCGGGCCGGCGCACTGAGTGCGCCTCGGGACGACGACATCCCGAGGCCCAGGAGCGATGCTCGAACCGGGACCTCGGGATGCGCGCGTCGAGCGTGCCACACCGGCCGTTTCCGCGAGGTTTCGCGAACCGGCCCGTGCGTGACCACCCCGCACGGAGGACGATCGCCGAGGGGTGGCGTCGCCCCGTCGCGTCGCGACTCCCGCCATCCGCAGCCCGGACCAGGGAGAGCCATGACCCACGAGAGCGTGCACACCGACAAGGCCCCTGCGGCGCTCGGGCCGTACAGCCAGGCCATCGTCGCCGGCGGGTTCGTCTTCTGCTCGGGCACCGCCGGCATCGACCCCGTGACCGGGGAGATCCCCGACGGCATCGAGGCCCAGACGGACCTGGCGCTGCGCAATGTCGCGGCGACGCTCGAGGCGGCCGGCTCGTCGATGGCCCAGCTGGTCAAGACGACGATCTTCTACGCCGACGTGGCCGACTTCGCCGCCCTCAACGCCGTGTACGCCCGGCACATGCCGACGCCGCCGCCCGCCCGGTCCGCGCCGGGCAACGTCGACCTGCCCCGCGGCCTGCTGGTGTCCATCGAGGCCATCGCGACGGTCTCGGCGACGTAGACCGTCCGCGCAGGCGCCCCTCGGACCTGCCGGGCGCCGTGTCGACGGCGTCCGCGCCCCCGCGGACACAGATGGGTTGACTCGTGTCACTGGCCGCAATAACGTGTGCCCGGCGGCAGCGCCCGATCACCGCGACCGCCTGAGAAGACAACGACGTCCCTCCACATCCGCTCCCCTGGAGCTCCTGGCGGGAGCGCACCGACGCGCTCCCGACGCACCGACCCTCGACGCCCGCGACCGCTTCGTCGCGCCCGTCGACCGTCGGTGATCCGACGACCGCTCCCGTCACCCCGGAAGAGGTGCATCCCATGACTGACCCCCGCACGCCCTCAGCACGCCGACGCTGGTTGCCGCGCACCGCTCTCGTCGCAGCCGGCCTGGCCGCCGCGGCGCTCAGCGGCATCGGCGGCGCGACCGCAGCCGTCCCGCCGACGCCGTCGGGCTGGACGCAGCAGTTCGCCGACGACTTCAACGGTTCCGCCAACACCGGGCTGAACACGGCGAACTGGCTCTACGACCTGGGGCACGGCTACCCCGGCGGCGCCTCGAACTGGGGCACGGGCGAGATCGAGTCGAACACGAACAGCACCGCGAACGTCTACCAGGACGGAGCCGGTCACCTGGTCATCAAGCCGATCCGCGACGGCGCCGGGAACTGGACCAGCGGGCGCGTCGAGACGCAGCGCACCGACTTCGCCGCACCGGCCGGCGGCAAGCTCCGCTTCGAGGCCTCGCTGCAGCAGCCCAACGTCAGCGGCGCCGCCGCGGCGGGCTACTGGCCCGCGTTCTGGGCCCTGGGAGCGGCAGCCCGCGGCACCGGAGCCTCGGGCTGGCCGGGCATCGGCGAGATCGACCTCATGGAGGACATCAACGGCCGCAGCTCCGAGTTCGCGACGCTGCACTGCGGCGTCTCCCCCGGCGGTCCGTGCAACGAGACGACGGGTCTCGGCAGCGGTGAGCGCGCGTGCCCGGGGTGCCAGACCGGCTTCCACACGTACGCCATGGAGCTCGACCGCAGCGTCTCGCCGGAGCAGATCCGCTGGTACCTCGACGGTGCCAACTTCTTCACGGTGAACGCGAACCAGGTGGACGCCACGACGTGGAACAACGCGACGCACCACGGGTTCTTCATGATCCTCAACGTCGCGATCGGCGGGGGCTTCCCCGACGCGTTCGGCGGTGGACCGACCGGTGCGACGCAGTCCGGCGTGCCCATGCTCGTCGACTACGTCGCCGCCTACACGTCGGGCGGCGGGGGCGGCACCACGCCCCCGCCCGCGACGGGCGGATCGCTGACCAACGCCAACGGTCTGTGCCTCGACAACAACGCCCAGAGCACGGCCAACGGCAACAAGATCCAGATCTGGGGCTGCAACGGCTCGGTCGCGCAGCGGTGGACCTTCGTCCAGGCGGGCACCACGCTGCACGTCCAGGGCAAGTGCCTCGACATCGCGTCCGGCGGCACCGCCAACGGCACCAAGGTCCAGCTCTGGGACTGCAACAACACCGGCGCCCAAGTCTGGATCCCGCAGAACGGCGGGTACTACAACCCGGCGTCCAACAAGTGCCTCGACGACCCCGCGGCGTCGACCACGGCCGGCACCCAGGTCCAGATCTGGGACTGCAACGGCTCCGGCGCCCAGAAGTGGACCCTGCACAGCTGATCCACCGGTGCCGGGGAGTCGTGACCTCCCCGGCACCGTCCCCGTCCGGCACCCCTGACGAAGGAGCACACCCATGAGGACCAGGTTCGCCGCGGCATGCGCCGCGCTCGCGATCGCCCTGACGACGGCGGTCGCCGTCGCAGCCCCAGCACAGGCGGCAGGCCCCGACCGCCTGCCGGTCACCCTCACCAACTCGAGCGGACGCGGCGAGGCCGTCTACGTGTACGTGCTCGGCACCAACCTGAGCACGGGCCGGCTGGGGTACGTCAACGCCGCCGGCACGTTCACCGCGTGGCCGGCGGGCGCCAACCCGCCGTCGCCCGCGCCCGACGTCTCGATCGCCGGTCCCGGCAACGGCGGCAGCACGACGATCCAGGTGCCGCGCGGCATCTCGGGCCGCATCTACTTCGCGCTCGGCGAGAAGCTGAAGTTCTTCCTCACGCCCGACGGGCTGGTCCAGCCGGCGCCGTGGGCGGCCGGCGACGCGAACCGGAACATCCTGTTCGACTGGAGCGAGTTCACGTACAACGACGCCGGGCTGTGGCTCAACAGCTCACAGGTCGACATGTTCGCGGTCCCCCACACCGTGACCGTGACCGACGCGTCGGGGACCAGGCGGTCCGGCGCGCTCGTCGCCAACGGCCGCGACAGCACCATCAACGGCATCGCCGCGCAGGCCGGCTGGGCGAGCACGGTGGTCAAGCGTTCGGACGGCAAGGTCCTGCGTGTCCTCGCGCCCGGCAAGGCGGCCGGCGCCGGCCTGCTCAGCACCACCTACCTGGATCCGTACATCGCCTCGGCGTGGAGCGCGTACTCGAGCAAGACGCTCACGGTCGTCCCCTTCGCCGACCAGCCGAACACCAAGTACTTCGGCCGCACCTCCGGCACGGTGATGACGTTCACCAACGCCTCCGGCGGGCAGGTGGCGTCGTTCAGCCGCCCGAGCAGCGCGGACGTCTGGGGCTGCGACGGAGCACTGCACGCGCCGAACGACCTCGTCGTGGGTCCCCTCGCCCGCACCCTGTGCGCCGCGCTCAACCGCGGCACGCTCGGCACGGTCGACACGCAGCCCAGCACCGACGCGTCCGCGTTCTACCGGAGCAACCCGACCAACCAGTACGCCCGGGTGGTCCACGCCAACATGGCGGACGGCAAGGCGTACGCGTTCGCGTTCGACGACGTCGGCAACTTCGAGTCGCTGGTCAACGCCGGCTCCCCGACCGCCGCCGGCCTGATCATCCAGCCGTTCACCGGGGGTGGCGGCACCACGCCTCCGCCCGCGACGGGTGGCGCGCTGACCAACGCCAACGGTATGTGTCTCGACAACAACGCCCAGAGCACGGCCAACGGCAACAAGGTCCAGATCTGGGGCTGCAACGGCTCCGTGGCCCAGCAGTGGACCTTCGTCCAGTCGGGCACGACCTTGCGGGTCCAGGGCAAGTGCCTCGACATCGCGTCCGGTGGCACGGCCAACGGCACCAAGGTCCAGCTCTGGGACTGCAACAGCACCGGTGCTCAGGTGTGGATCCCGCAGAACGGCGGGTACTACAACCCCGCGTCGAACAAGTGCCTCGACGACCCCGCGGGGTCCACGACGGCCGGCACCCAGGTCCAGATCTGGGACTGCAACGGCTCCGGCGCCCAGAAGTGGACCCTGCAGACCTGACGTGAGGCCGTCCGGCACGGGCTCCAGCCCGTGCCGGACGCGCCGGTCAGCGGGCCGCGGCCAGCAGCGCCAGCAGCTGCGGCACGTCCACCAGTGCGACCCGGACGGTCGCGTCGCTGCACCCGTACGGCAGGACGAGCGTGCTCCCGTGCCGCAGGGCGCCGCAGGAGTAGACGACGTTCGGCACGTAGCCGTCACGCTCGTCCGGCGCCGGTGACAGCAACGGCTCGGACAGGCTGCCGAGCACTCGGCGGGGGTCGTCCAGGTCGAGGAGCATGGCCCCGATCCCGTACTGGCGCATCGGTCCGACGCCGTGCGTCAGGACGAGCCACCCGGCGGGCGTCTCCAGGGGCGACCCGCAGTTGCCGGCCTGGATGATCTCCCAGGGGTGCACCGGCGCCGTCAGCGTCCCCAGGTCGTCCCAGTGCTGCAGGTCGGTGGACGCGGCCAGCGAGTTGTTCTCCCGGTCCCAGCGGGACAGGGCGAGGTACCGACCACCGACCCGGCGAGGGAACAGCGCCATGCCCTTGTTCTTGGCCCCGGGCCCGGTGAGCCGCGTCATCCGGAACGACCGGAAGTCGTCGGTCGCCAGGAGGTGCGGCGCGACCGCCTCCCCGTCGAACGCCGTGTAGGTGCCCAGGTAGCTGCGTCCGCCGGTCGTCGCCTCGACCTCGACCAGACGGAGGTCCTCGATCCCGTTGCGCTCGGCCGGGCTGCCGGGCAGCAGCACCCGCGAGTGCACCGCACTGTCCGCCGGGAAGACGACGCCGTACGTGCAGGCAGCCAGCCACTCGAGCCGCGGGCTGCCCTGGACCGCCTCCGACGGAAAGGTCGCGGGCAAGGAGCGGAGCAGGGCGTCAGCTCCGTCGCGGTCGCCGCCCAGCTCGTCGTTCTGCCGGAGCAGATCCTCGCGCGCGTGCACGGTCTCCAGGCGTCGGGGCACGCTCGTCGTCGCGCCGACGTCGTCGAACGTGAGCTCGCCGACGACGTCGACGACGCCCGTTCTCAGCTCGACGCAGGAGACGTGGCCCTCGCCCACGCCCCGCACGCTCATGACGAACCGGACGCTCCCGGCAGGCAGTCCGCCCTGGTCGGGGTGCGCGACCATCGACGGGTTGAACAGGGCGGCCGACTCGATCGCGTACTCCTGGCTCATGCAGGCTCCGATGAGCCGCCGCCGCTCGAGCGAGACCAGCGTGGAGTCCTGGATGTGCCCTTCCACCAGGGCGAAGCGCGCGTCGAGCATCCCGACCAGGTCGTCGTGCCGGGTGCTGAACGACGTCAGGACGTCGATGAGCGCGGAGTCCACCTCGGCGTCCGTCAGTGCCAGCAGTCGACCGAGCACGGCGGCCCGGCGCGAGACCCCCGCGCCGTGGATCTCCTCGCCGGGCAGGAACGGAGTGCTGACCACCCTCGTCGCGTCCGGGCGCAGCACGTGGCTGGTGCGCCGGACGAGCGTCACGAGACCGCCTGGACGAGCGCGAGCCGGCCCAGCTGCAGCGTCGACAGCGCCGCCAGGGTCGACTCCGCACCCTGGTTCTCGTTCACCCCGTGCGCGTGCAGGCCGTCGTGCCCGCCGCCGGAGACGTCGTCGTAGAGCACCATCCCGGAGTCGTTGTCGCCCAGGAACCACCCGACGCAGGTGTCGAGATAGGCGAGCCAGACCTCCTGCCGCGTCGCGCGGAACGCCCGCCAGCACGCCTCCGCCAGCGCCGCGACCTCGATGGGCTGCTGGTCGAAGCCGGGCCGCTCGTCGCCGACCCGTCGACCGCCCACGGGGGTCATCGAGAGGTGGCCGTCGTGGGTCTCCTGCGCGACCAGCCAGTGCACGAGGTCGAGCCCGGCGCGCAGCGTCCGGCCGTCCCCCAGCGCGGTCCCGATCGCGACGAGCGCCTCGGGCAGCACCGCGTTGGCATAGGTGAGCCGCGCGTCAGGCCAGGGCCACGACGGGTCGGCAGGCCGAGCGAGCAGGTCGCGGGCGTCGGCCAGCAGCCCGAGAGCGGCACGGTTGCCGGGCTGCACCTCGAGCACCTCGGCCGCGCCCAGCGACGCGTAGGCCATGGCGTGCCACCAGGGCGAACGTTGCTGGAGGCTCACCGCCGCGGCGGCCAGGGCGGCCGACCGCACCCGCGCGTCGACGGTGGCTCCGGCGGCCGTGCCCAGCGCCCACAGCGCGCGGCCCCAGTGGTCCTCCGCGGTGGCGCTGTCGGTCCACCTGCCCGCGACGTCGCGACGGTTGTGGAACCGCCCCAGGCCGTCCTGGGCGAAGAGCGTGAACCGGAGGTAGGTCGCCGTGAGGACCTCGACCTGCGGAGTCGGGCGCGGCTCTCGTGCCGTCACGACCAGGCCGCGCGCGACGTCGTCCAGGCAGTAGCCGTGCTCGGGCCGCGGCTCGCTGAGCAGTGCGTGCTCGAAGAGACCGATCGGCGTGCTGAGGTGCGCGAGGTGGTCGAAGACCGGTGTCGGGTACATCAGGCGGCCGACAGCGTGCGGGCGTGCAGCAGTCCCGCGCCCAGCTCCACGTACTGCCGGGCGACCGCCGTCCACAGCAGGCTGGGCGCCACTGCGCGGGAGGCGGCGGCCATCGACGCGGCGAGACCGGGCTCGGTGAGCACGCGCCGCAGCGCGTCGCGAATCGCCGCCGGGTCCCGGCGCGGCACGAGGATCCCCGCGCCGCCCGAGAGCAGCTCGACCGCGTGCGGGAACGCGGTGGACACCACCGGCCTGCCCGCGACCACTGCCTCGGTCAGGACGCCGGACGTCACCTGGTCCGGGGAGTCGTACGGGAGGAGCACCACGTCCGCCGCGCGCACGATGCGCTGCAGCGTCGGGACGTCGAGATATCGCGCGTCGAACTGCACCATGCTCGCGAGGTCGAGCCGGTCGACCAGCCGCTCGAGCCGGCGGCGGTACGCCTCGCCGTCCCTCTCGAGGACCTTCGGGTGCGTCTCGCCGACGACCCGGTAGGTCGGCCGGGGACGCAGGTCGCCGAGCCCGGCCAGCGCCTCCAGCGCCCACTCGATGCCTTTGCCCTCGCCCAGGAGACCCCAGGTCAGGATGGTCGGCGAGGTCCGTGCCGCTCTGACCGTCTCGGTCTGCCCCCCGTCGTCCCGCGCGCCGTGCGCGATGACGACGACGGACGCGGGGTCGACGCCCCAGCCCGTGACGAGCCGTTGGCGGCCCGCAGCCGTCATCGTCACGGTCACGGTCGACGCGGCCACCACCCGGGCGAGCACCTCGTGCTGGTGGGGCGTCGGGTGCTCCAGGACGGTGTGCAGCACGGTGACGACGGGGACGTGCACGCGCGCAAGGACGTCGAGGACGTCGGCGCCGTCGGCGCCGCCGAAGATGCCGTACTCGTGCTGGACCAGGGCGACGTCGCACGCGTTGAGCGCCGCCGCGGCCGCGCGCGCCTCGCCAGGCGCGCCGGTCACCAGCTGGTGGGACACGAGGGGCATCGGAGGCTGCAGGCGGTCGACGACGCGGACCACCGAGACGTCGGCCCCGGCATCGACCAGGTGCGTGGCGAGCGCCGCCGAGAACGTGGCGAGGCCGCACTGCGTGGGAGGAAAGGTGCTGAGGACGCCGAATCTGATGGCCATGGAGGCCCTTCGCGCTGGTGATGCTTCGCAGCGGAGTGCGCTACCGACCTCGAGCGGGGCCTGATCGACATCCCCGGGCGTCCTGGGCCCGCCGGTGATGTCTCGGCCGGGCCTGGCGCCGCGTGGTTAGGCTACCAGTCGCGGTCGGTGCCTCCGGGTGCCGGTCGACCGGCACAGCCCGCCCCAGCCGTGGAGGCACCCCGTCAGGATCGCCGTGCTCGCCTCGATCGCCCATCGCACGCCACCACGCTCGTACGGGCCGTGGGAGCAGGTGGCCTCGACCCTGACCGAAGGCCTCGTCGCCCGTGGGCACGACGTCACCCTCTTCGCCACGGCGGACTCGAGCACCCAGGCCCACCTGCACGCCGAGGCACCCACGGGGTACGAGGAAGACCCGACGATCGACGTCAAGGTGTGCGAGTCGCTGCACATCGCGGCGGTCTTCGAGCGGGCCGCACAGTTCGACGTGATCTCCAACCAGTTCGACTTCCTCCCGCTGACCTACAGCCGGCTCGTCGCGACGCCCGTGGTCACGACCGTGCACGGCTTCTCGTCGGAGCGGATCGTGCGCGTCTACCGTGCCTACGACGACGTCGCGCACTACGTGTCGATCAGCGACTCGGACCGTCACCCCGACCTCTCCTACGCGGCGACGATCCACCACGGACTCGATCTGGCGCAGTTCTCCCCCGGCAGCGGCGACGGCGGGTACCTGGTGTTCCTCGGCCGGATCCACCCCGACAAGGGCACCCACCTCGCGGTCGACGTCGCCCGACGAGCCGGGATGCCGCTCGTCATCGCCGGTGTGGTGCACGACGAGCCGTACTTCCGCTCGCTGGTCGAGCCGTACGTCGACGGGCAACGCGTGCGGTTCGTCGGGTCGGTCGGACCGGACCAGCGCGACCGTCTGCTGGGCGGGGCGGCGGCCCTGCTCCACCTCATCGACTTCGAGGAGCCGTTCGGCCTGTCCGTCGTCGAGGCGCTCGCGGCGGGCACACCCGTCGTCGCCACCCCGCGGGGGTCGATGCCGGAGCTGGTCCGCGACGGACTCACCGGGTTCCTCGTACGCGACGCCGACGAGGCCGTCGCCGCGATCGGGCGGCTGTCGACGATCGACCGGGACGCCTGCCGGCGGGACGCCACGTCTCGCTTCAGCGCGGACCGCATGGTCGACGAGTACGAGCGTCTCTTCGCGCGGGTGGTGGCAGCCGCTCGGTGAGGTCGACAACAGGCGGGCGCGACCCTGGAGTCGCACACTGGGTGTGGCGCCAACCCGGCGTCGCGTCAGCTGGCACGGCAGGACGAAGGAACATCTGATGACTGTGGGAGACGAGACGACCAACGCGGCGGGCACCACCGCCCGCGAGACCACCGAGGCCGAGAAGATCAGGGCCGACGGGCTCCCCGCCACCCCCGATGCACCGGACCTGACGACCGAGGCCGACAAGATCGAGGCGGACGGGCTGCAGGGCCCGGGCGCCACCGAGAGGGAGCGGACCACCGAGGCCGACAAGATCGAGTCCGACGGGCTGCGCGGCCCGGGCACCGGCCACGCTGTGCACACCACCGAGGCCGAGGAGATCGAGTCCGACAGGCTCCGCTGACACCGGCTCGCCCCGCACGAGGAGGCCGCACCGGGCGACCCGGCGGCCCCTCGCTCGGTCGCTCGCGGCCGGCGCTCGCAGATCCCGCGCGGCTCGCACCGGAGGCCCCTGTGGACATCCACCTGATCACCGACGACGGGGTCCGCGAGGGGACCGTCGACGAGCTGCCCGAGCTGCTCACCGGGCGGCACGGCATCGTCTGGGTCGACATCCCCGAGTGGTCGCCCGAGGCCGCCGAGATGCTGTCGACCGTGTTCGGGCTGCACCCCCTGGCGGTGCACGACTGCGAGGTGCGCAACCGGCTGCCCAAGCTGCACGCCTATCCGCACGCGCTGTTCCTCGTCCTGCACGCCCCCGAGCGCGGCGTCGGAGGTCACGTCCACCACGTCGAGCTGGACCGCGTGATCGGTCCGCGCTACCTCGTCACCGTGCACGGGCCGGTCAACCCCGCGGTCGCCCCCGACGTGCCCCTGCGGGACACGCGCGAGGTGCTCGAGCGGATCCGGTCCGGCCGGCTCAGGCCCCGGACGTCCTTCGACGTCTCGCACGCGATCGTGTCGGCGCTCACGCGGCGGATGGAGAAGTTCGTCGAGGAGCTCACGGCGGACGTCTGGGAGCTGGAGCGGCGCGTCACCGACGGCGCGTACGACGACCCGGAGAAGTTCCTCGACCAGATGTTCCGGACGCGGCACGGCCTCCTGGCGGTGAAGACCATCGCGGCGCAGACCGCCGAGATCTACCGGCGCCTGGTGGGACTGCCCCGTGCCGTCCCCGAGGAGAGCCGGCACCTGGTCGCCGACCTGGTCGACCAGTTCGACCGCATCGCGGGCCTGGCCGGTGAGGAGAGGGACTACCTGCAGGGCGTGATCGAGTTCTACCGGACCCGCACGGAGACGAAGATGACCATCGCGGCCGAGCGGCTCGCGGTGATCGCCGTCGTGACGCTGCCCATCACGGCCCTCGCGTCGGTGCTCGGCATGAACATGATCGTGAACAGCCACACCGTCCCCGTCCCGCTGAGCATCGCGCTCGCCGTCATGGTGGCGATGTCCGGCGGCCTCCTGTGGTGGGCGAAGCGCCAGGGCTGGTGGTGAGCAGGAGTCAACGCGCCCGTCACCCGATAGAGGTGTGCATGTCACCCGACCGGGCTACCGTGCCCGGGTGCACCGCAACCCGGTGCACAACCGACAGCACGGGAGGACTCCGGCATGGGTAACAACGTCCTGCAGCGAGGCAGGGTCAGGCACGGTCTGAGAGCGGGTGCGGTCGCAGCCGCCACGGTGCTGGCCGTCGGCCTCGCCTCACCCGCGATGGCCGGCGACGGACACGGGAACGGGCACGGGAACGGGGGGTCGAACGACTTCCAGCTCACCGTGATGGGCACCACCGACCTGCACGGCAACGCCCTGAACTGGGACTACTTCAAGAACGCGGAGTACGACGACAGCGCCCACAACGACGTGGGGCTGGCCAAGGTGTCGACGCTGGTCAACCAGGTCCGCGCCGACCGCGGGGACCGCAACACGCTCCTCATCGACGCCGGAGACACGATCCAGGGCACCTCGTTGGCGTACTACTTCGCCAAGATCCAGCCGATCTCGAAGAGCGTCGAGCACCCGATGGCGGCCGCGATGAACGCGATCGGCTACGACGCCGCCGCCGTCGGCAACCACGAGTTCAACTACGGCATCCCGTACCTGCGCACGTTCGAGAAGCAGCTCGACTTCCCGCTGCTCGCCGCCAACGCGCTCGATGACGGCACCGGCCGGCCGGCGTTCAAGCCGTACGTCATCAAGACCGTCAAGCCGGCGCACGGCAAGCCGATCCAGGTGGGCATCCTGGGCCTGACCAACCCCGGCATCGCCATCTGGGACAAGGCCAACGTCGAGGGCAAGATGCACTTCGACGGGCTGGTCGAGCAGGCCAAGAAGTACGTCCCCGAGATGAAGCGCAAGGGCGCCGACGTCGTCATCGTCGCCGCGCACTCCGGCGCCGACACGTCCTCGTCGTACGGCGACACGCTGCCGTTCCCCGAGAACGCCTCGACGCTCGTGGCCCAGCAGGTGCCGGACATCGACGCGATCCTCGTCGGGCACGCGCACCAGGAGATCGCCTCGCGCACCGTCACCAACGCGGTCACGGGCAAGCCCGTGGTCCTCTCCGAGCCGCTGAAGTGGGGTGAGCGGCTGTCCGTGTTCGACATCGACCTGTCGTTCGCGCGCGGTCACTGGTCCGTGCAGTCGGTGGGCGCCCAGGTGCTCAACTCGAACACCGTGCCCGAGGACCCGAAGATCGTCGGCCTGCTGCAGGCGGACCACCAGAAGGTGGTCGACTACGTGAACGGCGTCATCGGCACGGCCACCGAGGCCATGTCGGCCGCGACGGCCCGCTACGAGGACACGGCCGCGCTCGACTTCATCAACTACGTGCAGGCCGGGGCGGTCAAGGCCGAGCTCACGGGCGCGGACGCCGACCTGCCGGTGCTGTCGATCGCGGCACCGTTCAACAAGGACGCGGCCATCCCGCAGGGCGACGTCTCCGTGCGGGACATCGCCGGGCTGTACATCTACGACAACACGCTCCTGGGCATCAAGCTCACGGGCGCGCAGGTGAAGGCGTACCTGGAGAAGTCGGCGGAGTACTTCAAGGCCGCCCCGACACCGGGCACGTACGCCTCCGCCGACCTGACCAACGCCGTCACGCCGACGGCGCCCACCGGGACGCCCGACTACAACTACGACGTCATGGGTGGTCTCGACCAGCCGCTGACCTATGACATCGACCTGGCGCAGCCCGTGGGCAGCCGGATCACCGGTCTCGCCTACGGCGGCGTCCCGGTGACCGACACCCAGGAGTTCGTCGTCGCGATCAACAACTATCGGCAGTCGGGCGGTGGCAACTTCCCGGGCGTGGTCGGCGCCCCGGTCGTCTACAACCGTCAGGTGGAGATCCGGCAGCTGCTCATCGACTGGGTGACCGCCCACCAGGTGGTGGACCCGGCGGTGTTCTCGTCGACCAACCCCGACTGGCAGCTGACGTCCGGCGGCACGCCGCTGACCGTCACGCCGTAGCACCGCGGCGCGGGCGCCGGGGACTTCCCCGGCGCCCGCGTCGTGCTCAGGCCGAGGCCCGGTTCGTGGACACCGCAGCGCGCCCCGCCTCCAGCCGGGCGATCGGGACGCGGAACGGGGAGCACGACACGTAGTCCAGCCCGACGTCGTGGAAGAAGTGGATCGACTCGGGGTCTCCGCCGTGCTCACCGCAGACGCCCATGTGCAGGCCCGGCTTCGTCGCCCGGCCGCCCTCGACCCCGGCCCGGACCAGAGCGCCGACGCCGTCGGCGTCGAGCGTCTCGAACGGGGAGATCGTCAGGACCCCGTTCTGCAGGTAGTCGGCGAAGAACGCGCGCTCGACGTCGTCGCGCGAGAAGCCCCAGGTGGTCTGCGTGAGGTCGTTGGTGCCGAACGAGAAGAAGTCGGCCTCCTCCGCGATGCGGTGCGCCGTCAGGGCCGCCCGAGGAAGCTCGATCATGCAGCCGATGGGGATGTCGAGGGGCACGCCGGACGCTGCGCTCACCTCGGCCAGCACCCGCACCGCCTCGTCGCGCACCAGCTGCAGCTCCCGGACCGAGCCGACCAGCGGCACCATGATCTCCGGCCGCGGGTCGCGGCCCGCCTGACGCAGCTGGACGGTGGCCTCGGCGATCGCCCGGACCTGGAGCGCGAAGAGGCCCGGGAGGGTCAGGCCCAGACGGACCCCGCGGAGGCCGAGCATCGGGTTCTGCTCGTGCATCCGCTCCACGGCCGCGAGCAGCGCGACGTCTTGCGGGTCGGGCTCGGGGGCGACCGCCACCCGGACGGCGAGCTCCGTGCGGTCGGGCAGGAACTCGTGCAGCGGCGGGTCGATGAGCCGGATGGTCGTCGGCAGGCCGTCCATCGCCTCCAGCAGCCCGACGAAGTCGTCGCGCTGCACGGGCAGCAACGCGTCGAGCGCCGTGCGCCGGGCGTCGTCGGAGTCCGCGAGCACGAGGCGCTCGATGTACTGCCGACGCTCGCCGAGGAACTGGTGCTCGGTGCGGCACAGCCCGACCCCCTCGGCGCCGCGGTCGCGCGCGCGGCGCGCGTCGAGCGCGGTGTCGGCATTGGTCCGCACCTGCATCCGGCGGACGGAGTCGGCGTGCCGCAGCACGCGGTCGACCGCAGCCACCAGGGCCTTGGCCTCCGGGTCCGCCGCGGCGGCGAGCCCGGCCTCGAGCCCCTCGGACACGTAGACCATGACCGGCGAGTCCACGACGGGAACCGCGCCGCGGAACACTTCGCCGGTGGATCCGTCGATCGCCAGGATGTCGCCGGCGTGCAGCACCCGGTCCCCGAAGCGGACCTCGGACCCGTCGACCTCCATGCCCTCCGCACCGACGACGGCGCACGTGCCCATGCCGCGGGCCACGACCGCGGCGTGCGACGTCTTCCCACCGCGCGCGGTCAGCACGCCGTCGGCGACGATCATGCCCTGCAGGTCGTCCGGGTTGGTCTCGCGCCGGACCAGGATCACGTGTGCCCCGGCCGCGGTCCGCTCGAGCGCCTGCGCGTTGTCCAGCACGATCTCGCCCACGGCGGCGCCCGGCGACGCCGGCATGGCACGGGTCAGCAGCTGCTGGGCCGTGCCCGCGTCGCTCGTGTCGAACTGCGGGAACAGCAGCTGGCTGAGCTTGTCCCCCGTGCACCGGGTGATCGCCTCGTCCATCGTGATCAGGCTCTCGTCGACCAGCTCCGTCGCGATCCGGAACGCCGCGGCGGCGGTGCGCTTGCCCACCCGGGTCTGGAGCAGCCAGAGCTTGCCGCGCTCGATGGTGAACTCGATGTCGCACAGGTCGCGATAGTGGGTCTCGAGCCGCCGCATCGCCTGCCGGAGGGCGTCGTACGACGCGGGGTCCAGCAGCTCCAGCTCCGCCAGCGGCAGGGTGTTGCGGATCCCGGCCACGACGTCCTCGCCCTGCGCGTTCGGGAGGTAGTCGCCGTACACCCCGGACTCCCCCGTCGACGGGTCGCGCGTGAAGCACACGCCTGTGCCCGAGGTCTCGCCCAGGTTGCCGAACACCATGCTCACCACGTTGACCGCGGTGCCGAGGTCGTGCGGGATCCGCTCGCGACGCCGGTACAGCCGCGCGCGGTCGGTGTTCCACGAGTCGAGGACGGCCTCGATGGCCATGTCGAGCTGCTCGCGGGGGTGCTGGGGGAACTCGCGGCCGGTCTGCTCGACGACGATGTCCTTGAACGTCTGCACGAGCACCCGCAGGTCCTGGGCGGACAGGTCGACGTCGCTCGCCGCGCCGACGGCGGTCTTGCGCTCGTCCAGCGCCGAGGCGAACAGCTCGCCGTCGACCCCCAGCACGGTCTTGGCGAACATCTGGACGAGCCGCCGGTAGGAGTCCCACGCGAAGCGCTCGTCGCCCGAGAACTCGGTCAACCCCTTCACGGACGCGTCGTTGAGCCCGATGTTGAGCACCGTCTCCATCATCCCGGGCATCGAGAACTTGGCACCGGACCGCACGGAGACGAGCAGCGGCTCGTGGAAGTCGCCGAGGCGCCTGCCGATCGCGTCCTCGATCTCGCGGACGGCGAGCGTCACCTCGACCCGCAGCTCCGGCGGCACGTGGCCGTCGCGCATGTAGGCGCGGCACGCCTCGGTCGTGATGGTGAAGCCCGGCGGGACGGGCAGGTCGAGGTTGGTCATCTCCGCGAGGTTGGCGCCCTTGCCGCCCAGCAGGTCCTTCTGGTCCTTGTCACCGTCGCGGAACCGGGAGACGTAGCGGGCCATGGAGCACTCCTGTCGTCTGGTCGCGAGGATTTCCCGCTTCCTTCAGGATCCGGCGAGGCCCGCGGAGGATTCAACGACGGGCAGCGCGCAACATCGGCTGTTCTTGCTCTACCGTCAACGACATGACGATGAGCTCCTCCCGACCCGTCATCGACCTGCCCGCCGACCCGCGGTCGACCTCGCCGTCGGGCGGCGAGCTGCTCATGCTGGGTCGCCGCATCCGGCATGCGCGCACCGAGCGCGGGCTGACGCTCGACGAGCTCGGCCGCCAGGTGGGCAGCACGGCGAGCCAGCTCTCCCTCGTCGAGAACGGCCGACGAGAACCCCGCCTGAGCCTGCTGCAGGCGCTCGCGGCCGCGCTGGGCACCACGACCACGGACCTGCTCGACGCCACCCCGCCGTCCCGCCGCGCCGCCCTCGAGATCGAGCTCGACCAGGCGCAGGGATCCGGCGCCTACGCCGCGCTCGGGCTGCCGACCGTCCGGCCCGCCAAGAACCTACCGACCGAGGCGCTCGAGGCGCTCGTCGGGCTGCACCGCGAGCTCGCCCGTCGGGACGACGCCGCCATCGCGACCCCCGAGGAGGCGCGGCGCGCGACGACGGCGCTGCGGCTGTGGATGCGGGAGCGCAACAACCACCTGCCCGAGATCGAGGAGGCCGCCGAGGACCTGGTCCGGCGCGCCGGCTACACCACGGGCGCCCTGACGCACAGCGCGGTCGCGCAGATGGCGGCGGACCTCGGCTTCTCGCTCCTGCACGTCGACGACCTGCCGCACTCCACGCGCACCGTCACCGACCTGGCGAACGGCCGCATCTACCTGCCGCCCGCGTCGATCCCGGGCGGCCACGGTCTGCGGTCGCTCGCGCTCCAGGCGATCGCCCACCGGGTCCTCGCCCACTCCACGCCCCGCAGCTACGCCGACTTCCTGCGCCAGCGCGTCGAGATCACCTACTTCGCCGCCGCCTGCCTCATGCCCCGCACCGCGGCGGTGGCGCACCTCAGCGCGGCCAAGCGGCGCAAGGAGCTCGCCGTCGAGGACTTCCGCGACGCGTTCGGCGTCACGCACGAGGCGGCCGCCCAACGGCTGACCAACCTGCTCACCGAGCACCTGGACATCCGCCTGCACTTCCTGCGCGTCGGCGACGACGGCACCCTGTTCAAGGGCTACGAGAACGACGCAGTGCGGTTCCCCACGGACGGCACGGGTGCGATCGAGGGTCAGGTCGTGTGCCGGGAGTGGGCGGCCCGGTCGGCGTTCACCCGGCGGAACCGCGCGACCGAGTATTACCAGTACACCGACACCGCCGAGGGCACCTTCTGGTGCACCACCCAGACGGGGTCGACGTCGGCGGGTGGGTTCTCGATCACGGTCGGCGTGCCGTTCACCGCCGCGAAGTGGTTCCGTGGCCGGGACACGTCGACGCGACGCCAGTCGCGCTGCCCCGACCCCTCGTGCTGCCGCCAGGCCGACCCGGCGCTCGCCGCGCGGTGGGCGCCCCACGCCTGGCCGAGCGCCGCGGTGCACGCGCACGTGCTGTCCCCCCTGCCGACCGGCGCGTTCCCGGGCGTCGAGGACGCCGAGGTCTACGCGTTCCTCGAGCGGCACGACGGCGGCACGGCGACCGCCTAGCCCGTCGAGGAACGCACGCCCGGCAGCAGCCCGGCGAGGCCCACGCCCCAGGACCGGGCCCGCTCGAGCTCACCGTCGCGCAGCGGGCCGGCCGTGCCCAGCACCCAGAAGCTCTCCGCCTCGGCTGTCACGACGAAGCCGGCGTGCCACAGCACCCGCCAGGCACCGACGGCGGCCGACCCGGGGATGTGCGGGCTGTGGATCCGGGTGTCGAAGGTCGCGCCCTGCACGGAGCGCTCGAGCGGGTCCAGGGAGTCCAACCACTCGCGCACGCCGATGGTCGGGACCGCCGACGAGGCGCCCGCCTGCACCTGGGCGTCCGCGCGGGTGGCGGGGCGGCTCATGCCGAACACGTGGGTGGGCGCGCCCACCACCAGGAGCTCGAGCTCGGGCGGCAGGCGTCGAGGAGCCGCACCCACCTCGAGCAGGCTCACGTCGGGCAGCCGGGAGAACATCCCCTCCCAGACCGCCTGCGCCACGCGCGCCGTGTTCCCGAACGACGACTCGTACACGATCAGAGCGCGCATCGTCGCCACCTCCTCGTCCCTCGTCGTGCCTCCAGGCTGTGCCCGTGGCGCGCGGCGTCCTAGGGCCGAAAGGCCCAGTTCTCCGCCTCGACCAGCAGGGGGCGTTCTGACACGATCGCTCCATGATCAGCACCGACGCCGGATGGACCGAGGGCACCCTCGAGGTCGACGGCCACGACGTCTTCTACCGGCGCAGCGCCGACGTGCCCGGCCACCTTCCCATCGTGCACGTGCACGGCTTCGCCATCTCCGGGTCCTACCTGATGCCGACCGCCCGCCTGCTCGCCGGACGCGCCACCAACGTGGTCCCCGACCTCCCGGGTTACGGCAAGAGCGAGAAGTGGGGCTACACGCTGGGCATCCCCGCGCTGGCGCTCGCCCTGCTGAAGATGCTCGACAGCTTCGAGCTGGAGCAGGTGGTGCTGGTGGGGAACTCGATGGGCTGCCCCGTCAGCCTCGAGGTGGCGCACGCCGCCCCCGACCGGGTGGACCGCATCGTCCTCGTGTCGCCCGCGGGCGGCGTGCACAACCAGGGGCTCGGCCGGGCGATCCGGCAGCTCGCGCGCGACGGCGCGCGCGAGAGCCCGCGGATGGCCCGGGTCGCGGTCCCGGACTACCTGAAGTTCGGGCCGGTCAACACGTTCAACATGTTCGCCGAGCTCACCCGGTTCCCCTCGCTGGAACGCCTGCTCAAGTCGCCGGTCCCCACGCTGGCCGTCATCGGCAGCAAGGACCCGCTCATGCCCCCACCGGCCCGGGTGCGCGAGGTCAGCCGCCTCGCCGGACCCCAGACCACCGTGGCGCTCATCGAGGGCGCCGCGCACGCGATCAACTTCAGCCACCCCGGCGAGCTGTCGCACGTGATCTCGTCGTGGCTCGACGGCGTAGAGATCGTCGACGACCCCGACTCGCCCGGGTTCACGCGGGTGCTGCAGCTGCCCCGGGGCTGAGCAGCCGCTCCAGCAAGAGAGCGTGCAGCTCCGGGTCGGCCAGCGGGCGGAAGTGACCGGGCGTGGTCAGCACCACGTCCTGGGCGCCGTCCAGGGCGCTGCCCGCCGGGATGTGTGGGTCCCAGTCGCTGTAGACGGACGTGATCCGGGCGTTCACCTCGCGCTCGGCGGCGAGGGCGACGATCGTCGCGTCGGTCGGGATGAAGGCACGCACGGACGGCACCAGGAACCAGCGCGCATAGCTGGACCCGGCGAACGGTGTGTTGACCGCGATCATCGAGTCGATCCGCCCGTCCGGGTCCTCGCGCAGCATGGCCAGCTTGCCGATGAGCCCGCCCTTGCTGTGCGCGACGAGCACCACGTCCCGCAGGTCGCGCGCGTCGACGTACTGGCCGAGCACCTCGGCGGCGTGCTGCACGGGGCGACGGTTGTTGCCCAGGTCGGGGAGCACGTGCACGCGCAGGCCGTTGTCGTGCAGGAACCGGGCCAGGGGCAGCAGGAAGTGCCACGACTCGTACACGCCAGGCAGCAGCACGACCGGCGGCCCGACCGGATGCTCGGGGTGGCGCAGCGCCTCCGGGTCGACCCGCGAGAAGACACCCTCGGCCTGCCAGCGCAGCACCGCGGCGTAGTCGCGGGCGCGCCACCACGTCTGGCGAAGCAGGCGGCCGGGCAAGGGCGACGCGTCGGGCATGCGGTCATCGTCGCGCACGACCGCTCGCTCGTGTCCGGTTTGGCCCTATGTTGAGCCTGTGCAGCAGAGCGACTCTCCCGGCGTCACGTGAACATCGTCGTCGGCGCACTCATCACGATCGGTGTCACGGCGCTCACCATCACGGCGATGCTCGTCGTCCGGCGCCGCGCTCCGCAGGGCAGCTGGTTCCAGGACGGCGACCGCGCGTCGGGGGTCTTCGGCGTGCTGGCCACGGGTTTCTCCGTGCTCCTCGGTTTCATCATCTTCCTGGCGTTCCAGTCCTACGACCAGTCACGCTCGGGCGCCGAGACCGAGGCCGTCATCGTCGCCCAGCAGGTGCAGACGGCCCAGTACCTGCCGGCCGACGTCCGGGACCAGCTCACCGGTGAGCTGGTCTGCTACGCCCGCGCCGTCGTGGGTGTCGAGTGGCCGCAGATGCAGGCCGGCACCCTGGGCGACTCGTTCAACCCGTGGGCGGCGGACCTCTTCCGCTCGATCCGCTCGGTCGAGCCCCAGACCGACGTCGAGCAGTCCGCCTACGACCGGTGGATGGACCAGACCGCCAATCGCGAGCAGGCCCGGGTCGATCGGGTGCACGGCGCGGAAGGACTCATCCCGCTCCCGTTGTGGCTGGTCCTCTACGTGATCTCCGCGGTGATCTTCGTGTACGTGCTCTTCTTCGCCGACAGCGACGAGGGTCCGGTCACGCAGGGCGTCCTCATGGGCAGCGTCACCATCGTCATCACGCTCCTGCTGCTGCTGCTGTCCTTCTTCGACCACCCGCACGGCGACCAGGTGGGCAAGGTGCAGCCGGTGGCGATGGAACGGACGTTGCGACTGATCGACGCGGAGATGGCCGAGCTGGACCTGCACATCACGGTGCCGTGCGACGCCGAGGGCCGGGCCGGCTGACGCCCCGCACCGGCGCCGCATCGAGCGGGTCGTCGGGCCACGCGTGCTTCGGGTACCGCCCGCGGAGCTCCGCGCGGACCTGCGGGTAGCCCGTGCGCCAGAACGACTCGAGGTCCGCGGTGACGGCGGCGGGCCGCCCCGCCGGCGAGAGCAGGTGCAGCAGCACCGGCACCCGCCCGTCGGCCAGGCGGGGCGTCGCCCGCCACCCGAACGTCTCCTGCAGCCGGACCGCCAGGACGGGCTGCTCGCCGGTGTAGTCGAGGCGCACGGTGGAGCCGCTGGGCACCGGGAGCCGCTCGGGCGCGAGCTCGTCGAGCCGCGCGGCCTCCGGCCACGGCAACAGCCGGCGCAGCGACTGGTGCACGTCGATGCGCGCGAGGTCCTGCGGTCCCCGGACGCGGGAGAGGTCCAGCCACGCGTCCTGGTCGGCCAGGAGCGCCGCGTCGGACACGTCGGGCCACGGCGCGCCGAGTGCGCGGTGCAGGAAGTCGAGGCGTCGGCGCAACCCGGTCGCGGCCTCGGACCAGCGGAGCGTGGACAGCCCGTCGCGGGCGAGGCCCTCCCGCACCGCCGCGAGGACGAGCGCGCGAGGCGGGTCCGCCAGCGGTGCGGACGTGAGCTCGATCGCGCCCAGCCGGCGCACGCGCCGGGCGACCACCGCACCCTGCACCCACGCGACCGTCTCCTCGTCGCGCACCAGCGCGGGTGCGGCCTCCATGGCCAGGTCGAGGTCGAGCGGGGCGGCGGACCGGATGGTCGCGTCGCGCCGGCCGACGCCCCAGTCGGCGTCGGCCACCGCGAGCCACGGGAGACCGACGAGGGCCGAGCCCGCCGGCAGCGCCGCGCCCGTGCCGGACGTCATGAGGTAGGTCGAGCCGCCCGGTCGCAGCCGCGCGATGCGGTCGGGGTGCGCGAGCGCCACGACGAGCCCGACGGCGAGGTCGTCGCCGAGGTCCTCGACCGGCCCTCCGGGCGGCGCCGACGACACGAGCCGGCCCACCTGCGCGCGCCAGGCCGACGCCTGCGGTCCGCCGCGCCGCGCGGACCGCAGGGCCGCGA
>NZ_JBFUKJ010000015.1:0-101273 GCF_056400905.1 Cellulomonas sp. P4_H12 | reverse complement strand
CCGCAGGGCCGCGACGAGGTCGCCGCCGGGGGCGCGGGCGTCGTCGGAGAGCAGCGCGACCACCTCGGCGGCCCGCCGCGCGCCGACCAGCCCGRCACCGTCCAGCAGGGCGCGCGCCAGCCGCGGGTCGGTCGGCACCGCCGACACGGCGCGGCCGCGTGCGGTCGGGTGACCGTCCGGGTCCACCGCGCCGAGCTCCACGAGGATCGTGCGCGCGGCGGCCATGGCCGCCTCGGGCGGCTCGTCCAGGAGCGCGAGCCCGGCCCCGTCCGGGCTGCCCCAGCACGCCAGCTCGAGCGCGAAAGCGGTGAGGTCCGCGGTGAGGATCTCCGGCTGCGGGTGCGCCGGGAGGCGGGCGTCGTCCGCCGCGGACCAGCACCGGTACACCGCCCCCGGCCCCTCCCGGCCCGCGCGCCCGGCACGCTGCTCGGCGGCCGCCCGGCTCACGCTCACCGTCACCAGGCCGGCGAGGCCGCGACGATGATCGGTGCGAGGCTCGCGCGAGAAGCCGGCGTCCACGACGACCCGGACGCCCGGCACCGTCAGGGAGGACTCCGCCACCGCCGTCGACACGACCACCCGGCGCCGCGCCCCCGCAGCGAGGGCAAGGTCCTGCTCGCGTGCCGGCAGCCGACCGTGCAGCGGGCGCACGTCCACGTCGAGCCCCGCGAGCCGCCGCGCGACGCCGTCGACCTCCCCGGCGCCGGGGACGAACACCAGGACGTCGCCGGCCCGCTCCGCGAGGGCGCGCCGCACCGTGGCGGCGACGTGGTCGAGGAAGCCGGGTGTCACCCCGCGCTGGTCGGCCCGGGCCACCCGGGGCGGCGGGGGGCTCGGCACGACATCGACGGGGAACAGCGCTCCGGCGACGCTCACCACGGGTGCCCCGCCGAGCAGCGCCGCCGTGCGCTCCGCCTCGACGGTCGCCGACATCGCCACCACCGCCAGGTCCTCGCGCAGGTGCGCCCGCACGTCCGCCAGCAGCGCGAGCGCGAGGTCGTCGTCGAGGTGCCGCTCGTGGACCTCGTCGAGGATCACCGCGCCGACGCCGGGCAGCTCCGGGTCGCGCTGCAGCCGCCGGACCAGCACGCCCGTCGTCACCACCTCGATGCGGGTCGCCGGGCTCACGACGCGCTCGCCGCGCACCGAGAACCCGACCGTGGCGCCCAACGGCTCGCCCAGCAGGTGGGCGAGCCGGCGTGCGGCCGCGCGGGCGGCGATCCGCCGGGGCTGGGTCACGACCACCCGGCCGGTCACCGCCGCCGCGACGGCCGGCGGGACGAGCGTCGTCTTCCCGGTGCCCGGCGGTGCCTGCACGACCGCGACGCCACGCGACCGGACCGCGGCGGCGACGTCGCCCAGCCCGTGCCGCACGGGCAGGTCGGGCGGGTCGGCCAGCAGCCGGCCGATCGAGTCGTGGTCCACGGGTGGAGTCTGCCCCGGCGGAGCAGGATGTCGCTCATGACCACGCTCCCCCTGACGCCCGACGAGCTGCTCACCACCACCCGCTCGGTGCGCAAGCGGCTCGACCTGACCCGCGACGTCCCGCTGGAGCTGGTGCGGGAGTGCGTCGAGATCGCCCTGCAGGCGCCGTCCGGCTCGAACCGACAGGGCTGGCACTGGGTGATCGTGACCGACCCCGGCCTGAGGCGTGCGGTCGGCGAGGTCTACCGGCGGGCTGTCGATGCCTACGTGGCGGCCCCGGGGTACGCCGGGCGGCTGTTCCAGGACGACCCTGACCGCGCCGGGGTGCAGCAGCGCGTCGGCGACAGCGTGGAGTACCTCGGTGCCCACATGGGCGAGGCACCCGTCCTCGTGCTGCCGTGCCTGACCGCGCCGCGGCTGTCGAGCGGCAGCCAGGCGGGCCTGTGGGGATCGCTGCTGCCCGCGGCCTGGAGCTACATGCTCGCGGCGCGCGCGCGGGGGCTCGGGACCGCGTGGACCACGCTGCACCTGGCGCACGAGCAGGAGGTCGCCGACATCCTCAGGATCCCAGCGGGCGTCCGCCAGGGCGCGCTGATCCCGACCGCGTACTACACGGGCGAGACGTTCCGCCCGGCCCCACGCCAACCGCTCGACGAGGTCTGGCACCTCGACGGGTGGTGAGTCAGGACCGGTCCCGTGCCGACTCCACGGGCAGCAGCAGGGCGCCGAGCAGGAAGCACACGGCGCCGAGGAACGTCCCGAGGTTCACCAGCGTGAGGTTGGCCAGCTCGCCGGTCGACCGCAGGTAGCGGGACGCGACCGCAGACACGCCGAAGGCGATCGACCCGAGCATGTTCAGCGCGGAGATCCGCCAGCCGACGGAGCGGTCCGACCGGGGCAGGATGCCGCGGTTGACCTCGGAGTACGCGAGCCAGCTGGCCACGAGGAAGCAGATCGACCCGTACACGTCGGGCGCCCAGACCAACCGTTTGGCCTGCTCGGTCGTGAGGTCCGACTGGGTCGCCGCGAAGGTGCTGATGTTGAAGAAGACGGTGCCGACGAGCTGGACGAGCACGGCCCAGAAGTCGATCCGCCGCGGCTTCCATCCCACGAGGGCCGCCAGCCGACGCGGGCGCGGCGACTCGACCAGGACCCCGCCCGGCGCCCGCAGCACCTCGTGGAACTGCAGGTACCCGGCGCTCGTGAAGAAGATCGAGCCGACGAAGAAGGTGGCGGCGACCAGGCCGGGGTCGACGGCGTCGAAGTACGCCGGCACCGACCCGAGCGCGAAGCAGATCGACCCGATCGCGAACAGCGAGCCGATCCACCAGCTCATCGCGCTGGCCCGGCCGCCCTCCGCGCGGACGCCCGCCAGCCGCAGACCCAGGCCCTTGCGGTGCCGCCGCGACGTCCACTCGACCTCGGTGCCGTCCGGGCGCGCGAGCACGGCGTGCGTGACGAAGCCGGCCGGCCCGCGGGTGCGCAGGACGCGCCAGCCCGCGGGCAGGTCGGGAACGCTCGAGGTCACTTCGCCAGGCCGGTGCGCGCCTTGCTCTTCGCCGCGGCGTGCGCGGGCGACGTCCACAGGTCGGGCTTGGCCGCCGGGCGCTGGACCGGCTGCTCGGCCACGAGTGCGTCCCAGCCCAGGAACAGGTCCCGCAGGAGCTGCTCGATCATCATGCGGCTGAGGTCCAGGCGCACGACGACGCGGAGCAGGTGCACCTCGTCGGCGTCGGGCGGCAGGCTGTACGCGGGCACGATCCACCCGTCCTCGCGCAGCCGGGCCGACAGGTGGTAGACGTCGAAGCCAGGGTCGCCCTTGATCGCGAACGTGACGACCGGCTCCGCCAGGCCCGGGTTGAGGATCTCGAACTTGCCGCTGGCCTCCAGGCTCTCGTTGAGGAACCGGGCGTTGGCCAGCATGGTCTCGACGATCGACGTGTACCCGCTGCGCCCGAGCCGCAGGAAGTTGTACATCTGCGCCTGGATCATGGCCGAGCCGCGGGAGAAGTTGAACGTGTACGTCGGTTGCGCCCCGCCGAGGTAGTTGACGCTGAAGACGAGGTCCTCGGGGAGCCTGGAGGCGTCGCGGAAGATCAGCCAGCCGACGCCGGGATAGACCAGCCCGTACTTGTGGCCGGAGACGTTGATCGACGCGACCTGCTCGAGGCGGAAGTCCCAGCGCAGGTCGGGCTCGGCGAACGGGGCGATGAAGGCGCCGCTCGCCCCGTCGACGTGCAGCGGGATGTCCCACCCTTTGTCGGCCTTGATGCGCACCAGCAGGTCGTTGATCTCCTCGATCGGGTCCGCCTCGCCGATGTGCGTCGTGCCGAGCACGGCACCCACCGCGATGGTGTTCTCGTCGATGTGCGCCTCGACGTCGTCGGCGCTCAGCACGAAGCGGTCGCGCTTCATCGGGATCTTGCGCATCTCGACGTCGAAGTAGTTGGCGAACTTGTCCCACACGACGTGCGTCTCCGCGCCGAACACCACGTTCGGTCGGTCGGTCGGCAGGCCGGCAGCGCGTCGACGGTCCCGCCAGGCGCGCTTGTGCGCGAGCAGGCCGAGCATGATGGCCTCGGACGAGCCGATGGTGGCGACCCCGACCACCTGCGCGGAGTCCGGCGCGTTGAAGAGGTCGCCCAGCATGTGCACGCAGGCCTCCTCGATCAGCGAGGCCGCCGGGTACTCCTCGTGGTCGATGTGGTTCTTGCGCAGGCTGTCGTGGATCAGCCTCTCCGCCTGCGGCTCCATCCAGGTGGTCACGAACGAGGCCAGGTTGAGCGTCTCGCGCCCGTCCAGCATGAGACCGGTGTGGATGAGCTCGTAGGCCTCGTCGGGCTCCAGGCCGTGCGCCGGGAACGTGCCGCGGTCGATGTGCTCCCGAAAGCTGGACCGTCCGTGGATCGGGCCGTAAGGGTCGGGCGTCTCGCTCACCTGTGCTCCTCCAGTGTCATCCGTCGACGCAGGTCCGAAAGCCCGGCCCGCCGGCTCGGCGGCCACCTGCAGATCGAACGTAGCCGCTCTGTCCTGGTATGTCGCGTGCCTCCCGGTACAGTCGCGGAGGTGGCCTGGTACGACGCGACCTTCGTGCAGACGGGCCGCTCGCCCGCCCTCTGGGCGCTCGTCGGCTTCCTGGTGACGTTCGCTCTGGTGCGGACGATCACCCGGCGGATCCGCGCGCGTGACGCGGCCCCCGGACCCGTCAAGGACGTCTACATCGGCGGCGTGCACGTGCACCACCAGGTCTGGGGCATCCTGCTGGTGCTCGTCTCGGGCCTCCTGGTCTTCCGGTTCACGCCCGCGTCTCCCTGGATCGACGTGCTGGCCGTGTTCTTCGGTGCCGGGGCCGCGCTCACGCTCGACGAGTTCGCGCTGTGGTTCCACCTCGACGACGTGTACTGGTCGACCGAGGGCCGCAAGTCGATCGACGCCATCCTCGTCGGCGCCGCGTTGGGCGGTGCGATCCTGCTCGGCGTCTCGCCCATCGGCCAGACGTCGACCCCGGGCACGCCGGGGTGGGTCTACACGGCCGTCGTCCTGTCGCACATGGCCTGTGCCGCCGTCTGCATCCTCAAGGGAAAGCTCCCCACCGGCATCCTGGGGATCGTGGTGCCGCTGATCGCCTGGGTCGGCGCGATCCGGCTGGCCAAGCCGGGGTCGTGGTGGGCGCAGCGCCGGTACCGCGGCAGGAAGCTCGAGCGCGCCGAGCGCCGCTTCGACGCCGCCTATGCCGCACGTCACGACCGGCTGCGCGACCTGCTGGGCGGAGCCCCTGCCCAAGGTCCTGCGGGTCCGCCCGCCCCCGACCGGTAGGATCGAGCGATCCCCCGCCTGCCCGGCTCTCGTGCTCCCCTGCCCGTCGGCCACCCCCGGACGACCAGCTAGGACTCCGCACGATGACTGCCCCCACCCTCACCAGCACCTCGCTCGACGGCGTCGACCCCGACGAGCTCGAGGTCTTCCTCCGGGTCGCCGCACAGATCAGCGCGCTCCCGTCCGACCACCCGCACCTCGCGCTGGCCCGCCGGGCGACGTCCGCGCTGTTCAAGGCGGCGAAGAAGCAGCGCCGCGCGGAGAAGCGGGACGCCATCAGCGCGGCCGACCGCGCCGTGATCCACGCGACAGCGACGGGCAGCCCGGGCCGGATCGACGACGAGACGCAGGGCATCCCGCTGGTGTCGAGCGTGCAGGGCGCCAGCGCCGGCACGCTGCTCAAGGCCCGGCCGTGCTACATCTGCAAGGAGCCGTACGTCGACGTCGACGCGTTCTACCACCAGCTGTGCCCGACGTGCGCGGCGCTGAACCACGCCAAGCGGGACGCCCGCACCGACCTGACCGGCAAGCGCGCACTGCTCACCGGCGGCCGCGCCAAGATCGGCATGTACATCGCGCTGCGCCTGCTGCGGGACGGTGCGACCACCACGATCACCACCCGGTTCCCGCGCGACGCCGCGCGCCGCTTCGCCGCGATGCCCGACAGCGCCGACTGGCTTGACCGCCTGAGCATCGTCGGCATCGACCTGCGCGACCCCGCCCAGGTGGTCGCGCTCGCCGACTCCGTGGCCGCGCAGGGCCCGCTCGACATCCTCATCAACAACGCGGCGCAGACCGTCCGGCGCTCCCCGGGCGCGTACACCCACCTCGCGGACGCCGAGCTCGAGCCGCTCCCCGACCGCCCGCTGCCGCAGATCACGACCTTCGGCCGCACCAGCAGCGCGCACCCCGTCGCGCTGGCCGGCTCGGTCACCGAGCTCACCAGCATCGCGGCCGGTCCCGGCGTCGACGCGCTGGCGCTCACCGCGGAGCACGCCTCGCTCGAGCGCCTCGTCGCCGGCACCGCGATCGACGCGGGCGGGCTGGTGCCCGACACCGCGGAGACGAACAGCTGGGTGCACACGGTGGACCAGGTGGACCCGATGGAGCTGCTCGAGGTGCAGCTGTGCAACCAGACCGCGCCGTTCATCCTGGTCAGCCGCCTGCGCGGCGCCATGCGCGCGACGGACGCGGGCCGGGCCTACGTCGTGAACGTCTCCGCGATGGAGGGCGTGTTCTCCCGCGGCTACAAGGGTCCGGGCCACCCGCACACCAACATGGCCAAGGCCGCGCTCAACATGCTCACGCGGACCAGCGCGACGGAGCTGGCGACCGACGGCATCCTCATGACCAGCGTCGACACCGGCTGGATCACCGACGAGCGCCCGCACCCGACCAAGGTGCGGCTCGCCGAGGAGGGCTTCCACGCCCCGCTGGACCTGGTCGACGGCGCCGCCCGCGTGTACGACCCGATCGTCCGCGGCGAGGCCGGCGAGGACCTGTACGGCTGCTTCCTCAAGGACTACGCGCGCTCCGCGTGGTGACGCAACTTCTCATCCTTGTCGGGTGCTGACGCCCGCGCGCATCATCGGTGATGGGGGCGCGCCGAGCGCGGCGCCGCCCCCACCAGGGGCCCCGAGAGGCGCCGACGGCGCGCGTCGACCACGATGAGCGCGTGCATCGTGACCTCACCGCCCACCTGTCCCTCGACGTCACCTCGCCTGCCACCCTCGCCTTCGAGCTCGCCGTCTCCACCCAGCTCACCGCCCGGGAGTCCCTGCGGATCACGCTGGACGGCCGGCCGGTCGAGCCGACGGAAGTCCCTGACCACCACGGGACGCGGCTCCACGTCCTCCATGCGGACGTGGGTCGCCTGGTGCTGGACTACTCGGCCTCGGTCGACGGCCGCGCCGCGCCCGTGACGTCCGACGAGTCCGACCTCCTGCGCTACCTGCGACCGAGCCGGTACTGCGAGTCGGACACCCTCGGCCCGACCGCCTACGCCGAGTTCGCCGGCCTGCACGGCTACGACCTGCTCGCCGCCGTCAGCTCGTGGGTCGGCTCACGCCTGTCGTACGTGCCGGGCTCGAGCCTGCCCACCGACGGCGCGGTCCAGACCCTCCTCGCCCGCAAGGGCGTGTGCCGGGACTACGCCCACCTGGTCATCGCGCTGCTCCGGGCGCTCGACGTGCCGGCCCGGCTGGTGTCGGTCTACGCTCCCGGGCTCTCCCCGATGGACTTCCACGCCGTCGCCGAGGCGAACCTCGACGGCCAGTGGTACGTCGTCGACGCGACCACCCTGGCCCCACGCACGAGCCTCGTCCGGATCGCCACCGGGCGGGACGCGTCCGACACCGCGTTCCTCAACGTGCATCACGGCTACGCCGACCTCGACGAGCTCGAGGTCTCGGCGGTGGCCGACGTGCTGCCGAACGACGACGTGCGCGACCTGGTGACGATCGGCTGAGCGGCCCGCTGCTAGCCTCCCGAACGTGACCGAACCGGACGACCTGCCCGAGGTGGGCGCGGCGCCGGCCCGACCCCGCCGCCGCACGTTCCTGGCGCGGCGCTTCGGCGAGGACGACTTCGGCATCGTGCTCGGTCTGCTGGTGACCGTGTACGTCCTCTACGCCCTGAGCTCCGCCCTGTGGACCGAGATCCTCGTCCTGGTGCTCTACCTCTTCACGCTCGGGCTGGCCGTGCGGACCTCCCGACCCATGCCGCACCAGAAGCGGTTCGTCCGTGTGGTGCTCGTGGTCTCCGCCGTCGTGGTGGTCGCGGCCTTCACGTTCCTGCCCCCCACCGCGGCCGAGGGCGTCCTCGACGGCGTCGTCTGCGTGATCCTCATGACCGCCCTCGTCGTGATCCTCGACCGGATCCTGCGGCGCACGGCCGTGACCGTGCAGTCGTTGGCCGGCGCACTCAGCGCCTACCTCATCATCGGGATGTTCTTCGCGAGCCTCTACGGACTCATGGACGCGTTCACCGCGGGAGCGTTCTTCGCGTCGGGCGAGGCGGCGAACGCGCGGTCCTTCCAGTACTTCTCGTACACGACGCTGACCACCCTCGGGTACGGCGACTACACCGCGGCCCTGTTCCCGGGCCGCAGCATCGCGACGTTCGAGGCGCTCGTCGGCCAGGTGTTCCTCGCCGTGCTGGTGGCGCGCCTCGTCGCCGCGTTCCACGGCCGGTCGGAGGCGATCATGCCGCCCAAGGACGACGGCGCCTGAGATGACCGAGCCGGACGCCGCGACCGCCCACGCCTGGGCCGCGCTGGGCGGTCCGCCCGAGCTGGTCGAGCGGGTGGCCTGGACCGGCACGCCCGGGCTCGACGCCGTCCTGCCCGTGCGCGAGCTCGCGCGGGCGACGGTCGGTGCGGCCTCGCTCGCGGCTGCCGAGCTGCTGGCGCAGCGCACCGGGCACGCGATGCCCGAGGTCCGCGTCGACGAGGGCGCCGTCGCCGTCGCCTTCACCAGCGAACGGCACCTCCGGGTGGACGGTCGGCCCATCCCCCTCTTCGCGCCGCTGTCGGGGTTCTGGCCTTCGGCCGACGGGTGGGTGCGCACGCACGCGAACTACCCGCACCACCGGGCGAGGCTGCTCGCCGCGCTCGAGCTGGCGGACTCCGGCGACGACGCCGCCCTCGTCGACCGGCTCCGGGCCGCGATCGCCGAGCGGCCGTCGGTGGACGTCCAGGAGGCCGCGTACGCCGCAGGCGGCCTCGCCGTCGCGGTGGTCCCTCCGGGTGCGCACGCGGCGCCGCTGGTCACGGCTTCGCAGGTGGGCTCATCGATCGCCGCACCCTTGCCGCCGGCGACCCTGCCCGCCGAGGGCGTGCGCGTGCTGGATCTCACGCGCGTGCTGGCCGGGCCGGTCGCCACCCGGACGCTGGCGCTGCTCGGCGCGGACGTGCTGCGCGTCGACGCGCCCTGGCTCCGCGAGGACGACGGCACGCACATCGACACCGGCGTCGGCAAGCGGTCGACCCGGCTCGACCTGGCGGACGCCACCGACCGAGCGACGTTCGACCAGCTCCTCGACGCGGCGGACGTCGTCGTCACCGGGTACCGGCCGGGCGCGCTCGACCGCTACGGCCTGGGCGCGGAGGCGCTGCTCGACCGCCGGCCGTCGCTCGTCGTGGCGCAGCTGTGCGCGTGGGGGTGGGACGGCGACTGGTCGGGCCGGCGCGGCTTCGACAGCCTGGTCCAGGCCGGCACGGGCATCTCCGTGATCGAGGCGGGCGACGACGGCCGCCCCGGCGCCCTGCCGGCGCAGGCCCTGGACCACGGCACCGGCTACCTGCTCGCGGCGGCCGTCCTGCGGGCGCTGACGGAGCGTTCGACCGTCGGCGCCGGGCGGCTCGTCCGGCTCTCGCTGGCCGGCACGGCGGCCTGGCTCCTGGGTGGCATCGACCCGCAGGCACGCACCGAGCGGCCGGCCGACGCCATCGAGCCGTGGATGGCCCAGACCGAGTCCTCGTACGGCCACCTGCGGTACGCGCGCTCTCCCCTCGGCGTCGAGGGTGTCCCCACCGACTGGGCGCGACCGCCCGGTCGGTGGGGCACGGACGAGCCGCGGTGGGCTCTCGCGGGCCCGGCCGCGCCCCGCGCCTGAGATCGGCGCCGGCCGTCAGGCGGTGATGCCGCTGGTCGAGGCCACGACGTCGGCGATCTTGCGCGCCAGCGCCTCGTAGAACATCGACAACGGGAACTCGTCGTCCAGGACCGCGTCGGTGAACCCCTTGGGCGGGCCGTCCAGGGGTAGGTCGCCGCGGGCCCACGCCGACGCCGGGTGCGGGGTCACGGTGCCCGACACGAGCGCGTACGCGGCCAGCCAGTGCGCCGTCTTGGGCCGGTCGATGGACCGCCAGTAGAGCTGCTCGATCTGCTCGGCGAGCGCGATCACGGCGTCCGGCACCTGCGGCCAGTCGATGGTCAGCCGGGAGTCGGTCCAGTGCAGCACGTGGTGCTGGTGCAGCCAGGCGAACAGCAGCTGGCCGCCCAGCCCGTCGTAGTTGCGGACCCGCGAACCCGTGACCGGGAACCGGAACAGCCGGTCGAAGAGGATCGCGTACTGCACGTACCGCGCGTGCGGGACGCCGTCGCCCTCGAGCCGCACCGCCGCCCGGAAAGCCGTGAGGTCGCAGCGCAGCTCCTCGAGCGAGTAGAGGAAGTACGGCATGCGCTGCTTGATCATGAACGGGTCGAAGGGCAGGTCGCCGCGCATGTGCGTGCGGTCGTGGACCAGGTCCCAGAGGACGAACGTCTCCTCGGCCAGGCGCTGGTCGGCCAGCAGCCGGGCGGCGTCGGGCGGCAGAGCGAGGCGGGTCGTCTCGGCCGCGGCGCGCACGACCCGACGGAAGCGGGCTGCCTCGCGGTCGGCGAAGATCGCGCCCCAGGTGAACGTGGGCACCTCGCGCACCGCGACGGTCTCCGGGAAGAGCACCGCCGAGTTCGTGTCGTAGCCCGGCGTGAAGTCGAGGAAGGTCACGGGTACGAACAGCGCGTTGCTGAACTGCTCGGCCTCGAGCCGGGCCACGAGGTCCGGCCACCGCACCTGGAGCAGCACGGCCTCCACGCGGCGGTCCGTGCTGCCGTTCTGCGTGTACATGGGGAACAGGACCAGGTGCGGCAGCCCGTCGACCCGCTGCTGCTCGGGGCGGAACGCGACCAGCGAGTCCAGGAAGTCCGGCACCGCGAAGCCGCCGTCGGCCCAGCGGGTCAGGTCCTTGCCCACCGCGGTGAGGTAGCCCTCGTCGTGCGGCAGCGCCGGCGTGAGCTCGTCGAGCGCCAGCCCGATCGCGTGCACGAGCTCCCGCGCCCGCGCGTGGTCGCCGACCTCGGGGATCGATCCGTCCCGCACCTGCAGCGCCTGGAGCTCCGTGACGTCACGCTTGAGCCGCATCCACGCGGGATGCGTCGCGAGGTCCGACCGGGTCGCCGCTGCGGCCTCCCGCGAGGCCGGGCGTGCGGCCCAGGTCACGGCGTTCAGCAGGACGTCCGCCGAGCCCGGCACGTCCGCCGTGGCGTCGACACCCAGCACCAGGAGCCCGCCGGTCTGCGAGCGCGTCCCCGCGGCGACCAGGTGCCCGGGTGCCTGGCTGCCCGTCGCCGTGCGCAGCAGCGGCCCGGCGGCGTCGAGCGTCGCGCGCACCGGGAGGGCGACGTCGGTGGTCCAGGCCAGGAGGTCGTCCGCCGTGGGATCGGCGGGGACGAGAGTGACGGCACCCGTCGCCTCGTCCGGACGGGTGACCACGCCAGCCTCGGCGAGCAGACGTGTCACGGCGGGACGCTCGTCGCCCGACGCCAGGACGACGACACCCGTCTCCGAGGTCGGGCAGACCGGCTCCGTGCCGGCGAGCACCAGGACCACGTCGGGATCGTCGTGCGGGCCTACGAAGGTGAGCCCGTGGCGCTCGAGGTGCGCGCGGTGCAGGGCCGGGAGGTCACCGGTCGCGTGGACGGTCGGGAACAGCCTCATGCGTCATCTCACCATTCGGACGGCAGCGTTACCGCACAGTACGTTTCGCGCGCGGTCCGGTCAACGACTCAGGGACGCAGCGGACGGGTGAGTGCGCTCGGGCCGTGGCACCGCCTGTCAGACCGCCGGCGGTGGCTGCCTCGCGACGAGCAGGTGGTGCGGGTGCACGCGCCGCGCGTCCAGGCGCCGCTGCTCCACCACCAGACCGAGCTCCGTCAGCCACTCCGCCATCGTGCTCGGGTCCACGAAGTCGAAGGACGACCCCTCGGTGATCCGGAGGATCTTGACCGAGAGCGTCTCCTGAAGGGTGTTCCAGCGGAACTTCCACAGCGGCGTGATGCCCATCTCCTTGACGACGATCCGTCCGCCGGGCGCGAGCGAGCGCACCGCCTCGGTGAGCAGCGACCGCTGGTGATCGGCGCTCAGCAGGTAGAGCACGTCCACGAACACGACGGCGTCCCACGGCCCCGGCGGGACGGCCCCGTCCGGCGCCCGACGGAACTCGAGGCGGTCGAGGCCGCGCGCGGCCACCACGGCGACGTCGATCTTGTCCGCGTCGATGTCGACGCCGAGGACGTCCCTGCCGGGTGCGGCGAGGGCGGCGTACGCGCTGAACAGGCCGTGCCCGCAGCCGATCTCGAGCACCCGTCCGGCCGACGGCAGGGCCTGGGCGATCGGCGGGAACGGGGCGGTGAACCAGCGGACGTGCACGTGGGCGCGCGCGCCCAGGGAGGCGGAACGGTAGAGGCGCAGGGCGCGGCGACCGGGCTCGTCCGGACGGCGGCGCCGATCGGTCCGGCTCATGCGGCACCCTCCTGCCCGAGCTCGGCGAAGCCGCCCAGCGTGTAGCCCGACGCGCGGATCGCGTCGCGCGTGCGGGGGTCCAGCAGCATCTCGAGCTCGTCGGCCCACCTGTAGTCCCAGGTGAACCGCCGGAGCTCGGTGTCGCCCGAGACCGCGGGATGGCTGTTGATCTCGAGCGTCGCGGCGCCTCGCCGGCGGGCTGCGGCCACGGTCTGCCCGAAGCGCTCGACGTCCAGCCGGCCGGCCTCGTCGAGACCGGCGTAGTCGAGCGTGCACGTCCGGCCGGCCGCACGCAGCGTCGACCGCGTCCGGCGCGTCAGGGCTCGGACCCCCAGACCCAACGGGCCATGGGCGTGGCTCGTCGGCAGCCGCACCGCGGGGATGTCCGCGGCCCTCGCGAGGTCCGCCACCACGGCTGCCACCGTCGGCCAGAGGTGGGTGTGCTGGTGCGTGTCGACGTGCGTGACGGGCACGCCTACGCCGAGCACGCGCTGCAGCTGCGCGCGGAGCTCGCGCCGGACGTCGTCCGGGTCGATCCGGCCCGTGAGCCCGCGCCGGACCACCGTCCGGTAGCTCAGCGGGAACGCGCCGTCCCGGTCGACGAGGCTGGGGATCTCCCGCGCGGACAGCAGCGGCCGGTCCTCGCCCACGAGCGCCAGGTGCGCGCCGAGCTCGAGCGTCGGGACCTCGCGCAGCATCGCCGCCGCATCGTCGAACGCCCGCCCGACCGCGAGCAGCGAGGTGGCGGTCACGACGCCCTCCTCGTGCGCCCGCCGGACGGCTGCGTTGACGCCCCGGGTCAGACCCAGGTCGTCGGCCGTCACGATCAGCAGCGGGCTCATGCGACGGGCGTCACGGTCTTGAGCTCGCCCCGCAGCTGCACCATCTCGCGGACCATCGCCCGGATCACCCCGAAGGACGACAGCGTCGACACCCCACGCGTCCGCGGAAAGTAGTCCACGCCGATCTGCAGCACCTGGAACCCCGCGCGCTGCGCCCGGATCACCAGCTCCGCGTCGATGAACGAGCTCTCGCTCTTCAGGGTCACGTGGTCGAGCACCCGCCGCCGGCAGAGCTTGAACGCGAAGTTGATGTCCCGCACGCGCGTGCCGAACACCAGCTGGACGAGTCCGTTGTAGAAGAACGAGTAGACCGCGCGCCGCGGCCCCTCGCCGGTGCGGTCCAGGCGGTACGCGCTGACCATGTCCACCTCGTACGTGTGCAGCACGCGCAGGGCACGGACCAGCTCGGTCATCTCGAACGGCAGGTCCGCGTCGGTGTACAGCACGACGTCGCCGGTCGCGGCGGCGTACCCGCTCTTCAGGGAGCCGCCGAGCTTGCGGTTGCGGGGGTGATGGACGACGCGCACGTGGTGGTCGTCGGCCGCCATCGCGTCGGCGATCTGGGGGGTCGCGTCGGTCGAGGCGTCGTCGACGATGATGAGCTCGTAGTCGCGGATCTGGCCGCCCGCGACCAGCTCGACGCACACCTCTCGGGCCGCGTGGACGGCTCGGCCGATGTACTGCTCCTCGTTCCACATCGGGAAGAAGATCGACAGCTTCTCGAAGGGGTCTGGGGTCTGGGGAGCGACGGTCACGAGACCTCCACCGATCGGCCGTAGAGATAGGTCAGGACGAGCAGCAGCGCGCCGCAGGTGGCCAGCACGACCGTGCTGATCCAGCGGTGCCGGAGGCCGGCGAGATAGTCGCCGGCCGCCGCCATCACCGGGAAGGCGACGAGCACGTACCGGCCGGTGCCCATGAAGTCCTTGGTGCCCAGCAGCGGGATGAGCAGCACGACCGCGGTGAACGCGGTGTAGCCCCACCCGAAGCGGAGCCAGACGCGGCGCACCAGCAGCACGGCGCACAGGCATGCCACGGCCTGGATGCTCAGCAGGGCCGCCGTGTCCCACGGGCCGTGCAGCAGCGTCCCGACGAACGTGAGCTTGAACCACGTCCGAGGGCCGACACCCTGGTCCCACCCCGGAGAGGACTCGGTCTCGATCCACGCCAAGGGGTGCCCGAACGTGAGACCGAGGTAGACGCACCAGGCGACGATCCCGAGGACCGAGGCGAGGACCCCGAGCTGGCGCGGGCGGACGTCGCGCACCGCACCGATCACCTCCCGCCACCCGGCGGGCGACACCTTCGGCCGCCCACCGATGCGGGCCCGGCGGTCCTCCGCGAGCAGCTCGAGCGTGCGGACCACGAGGCCGATCGCGACCGCGACCCCGACAGGCCGGCCCGCCGTCGCAAGCGCTCCCACGAGCCCCGCGGCGAGATACCAGCGACGCTCGAGCAGGAGGAACGCGCCGAGGGCGCACAGGAGGAACAGGGAGTCGGCGTACATGGCGCCGTAGAGGAAGAACGAGTACGGGTAGAGCAGCAGGACGGCGATCGCCATGGTCGCGGACCGGCGGGGCAGCCGCGCCCAGACCCACCCGGCGAACAGCAGCACGGCCGCGAGTCCCGACAGCACCCCGAGCAGCGAGCCCGCGACCTGCACGTCGCCCAGGACGTCCCCCAGGCCGCGCACGCCGAGGGGGTAGACCGGGAAGAACGCGATCGAGGACTGGCTGCCCGGTGTGAAGGAGTAGCCGTTCGTGACGATCTGGAAGTACCACCCGGAGTCACCCTGGAACCAGCCGTCGAGCCATGCCGGTCCCTGCAGCAAGGGCTGAGCACGGGATGCCGAGGTGAGCCCGAGCAGGGCGGACAGGAGGACCGCGATCGCGACGAAGGCGCCGGCCACGACGCCCCAGCGACGCCGTCCGGGGTCGGCGACGGACGCGACGGCCCCGCGGCCGGACACCTCATCGTGCGCGCCGTGCACTCCCGCTCCCCTGCGTGGCTGTCCCCCGGTCGTCCGCGTGGAGCATAGGGTGCCCCCGGCGCTCTGGACGCCACGGACACGCACCACGAGACGACGGGGGGCCGACGGTGGGGCTCGCGCTGCTGTGCGTCGCCGCCGCCGCCGTGTGCTCGGGCACCGCCGTCGTGCTGCAGGCGGCCGCTGCACGGCGTCTGCCGGCCGACGTGCGCCTCGGCGCCTCGCTCGTCGGCGGACTGGCCCGCAACCCCCTCTACCTGCTCGCCCTGGTGCTGGTGGCCCTCGGCGCCGGGCTGGCGTTCGTGGCGCTGCGGACCCTCCCCCTCTTCGCCGTCCAGGCCGGTCGCGCGTCCAGCATCGCGGTGTCGGCCGTCCTGGCGGTCGTCTTCCTCGGCGCCCGGCTGCGCTGGTCGGACTGGCTCGGCCTCTCCGGGCTCGGCATCGGACTCGTCGTCCTCGCGCTCTCGGTCGCGCCCGAGGCCGTGCACCCGGCGACCCCCGGCACGACGTGGCTGGTCGTCGGCGCGACGGTCGTCATCGGCGCCCTCGCCGCGCTCACCGCGGCGGGTCGTCCGACGCCCTGGCGTGGTCTCGTGCTCGCCGGCCTGTCCGGGCTGGCGTTCGGGATCACCGCCCTCGGCGCGCACGTGGTGAAGGTCGACCACATCACCGACGTGCTGACCGACCCCGTCGCCTGGTGCGCCGGGCTGTGCGGCCTCCTGGGTCTCGCCGTCGCCGCGCTCGCCCTGCGGCGGGCCGCGGTGGTCCCGGTGACCGCGCTCATGGTCAGCATCGAGACGGTGACGGGCGCGGCCCTGGGTATCGCGCTGGCGGGCGACAGACCGGCCGTCGGTGCCGCCCCCGCGGCTGCTGCAGGCTTCACGCTCGTGCTCGTCGGCGCCCTCGTCGTCGCGCGCTTCGGCTCGCCGGAGTCCGCCGACGCCGAGGTCGAGGCGGCCGCCGCGGCGCAGCACGGCGGCTAGCGGGCCTGCCAGGCCTCCCACGCGCTCGACACGACGGCGTCCGTACCGAGCTCGGCCGTCCACCCGAGGTCGTGCCGGATGTTGTCGACGGCGGCCACCACGCTCGCGGCGTCCCCCGCCCTCCGGGGCGCGAGGAGCGGCCGGGCGTCGCGGCCTGTCACCTGTCCCAGCCGAGCCAGGATCTCGAGCACTGTCGAGCCCCGGCCCGTCCCCACGTTGTACGCGGGCCGCGGGAGGTCCCCCGCGTCGAGGGCGTCCAGCGCGCGCGTGTGCGCTCGGGCCAGGTCGAGCACGTGGACGTAGTCCCGGACGCAGCTGCCGTCGCGGGTCGGCCAGTCCGTGCCGAAGACCTCGGGCCGCTCGCCCCGCGTCAGGCACGCGAGCGCCTGCGTGACGAGGTTGAGCTCGCCGGTGTCCCCCAGCTCCGGCGTGCCGGCGCCCGCGACGTTGAAGTAGCGCAGCGACACGGCGCGCAGCGAGCTCGACCGGGCGACCGCACGCACCAGCTGCTCGCCCGCCAGCTTCGTCCGGCCGTACGGGCTCAGCGGCCGCGGCGCCTCGTCCTCGTCCACCACCGGGCCGGGCGGGCAGCCGTAGACGGCCGCCGACGACGAGAAGATGAACCGGTCGGCGCCGGCCGCGCGGACGGCCCTCAGCACGTGCACGAGCCCGTCCACGTTCTGCGCCGAGTACCACAGGGGTCGAGCGACGGACTCGTCCACGCGCTTGCGGCCGGCCAGGTGGATGACGGCGGTGACTGCGTGGTCCACGCACGCGTCCGCGAGCGGCTGGACGCTCGACGCGAGCGCGAGGTCGAGCCGCACCAGCGGCACCCCCGGCACGCGCGCCGCCGAGCCCGTGCTCAGGTCGTCGACGACGAGCACGTCCCGGCCGTCGCGCTGCAGCTGCCGCACGACGTGCGCGCCGATGTACCCGGCTCCCCCGGTCACGAGCACAGTCACGGCGTGGACCCTAGCGGTTCATAGCCCGCTGACAGGCGGGTATGCCTTGCCGCGCGCCGACTTCTTTCCTCCCCCACACTGTTCCGATGCGAACCCTGGGCGTGGAGGAGGAGTTCCTGCTGGTCACCCCCGAGGGCCGGCCGACATCGGTCGCCGTCACGGTGCTGCGGCACGCCGCGGCGGACGCGGCCCCCAGCGACGAGCCGGGCGGGGACGTCGAGAAGGAGTTCAAGCAGGAGCAGATCGAGACGTCCACGCCCCCGCGGGCCGACCTGGGCGAGCTCGCCGCGGAGATCCGTGCGGGCCGCGTCCGCACCGACGCGCTGGCGCGCCTCGCGGGCGCGCGGGTCGCGGCGATGGCGTCGGCGCCCCAGGTGGTGGAGTCCACGGTGCTGCCCGACAAGCGCGCATACGCCATCCGGGCGGAGTTCGCGCAGACGGCTCGGGACCAGCTCACGTGCGGGTGCCACGTCCACGTGGAGATCGCCGACGAGGAGGAGGGCGTCCGGATCCTCGACCACCTGCGCCCGTGGAACTCGGTGCTGCTCGCGCTGAGCGGCAACAGCCCGTCGTGGCAGGGCAGCAGCACCGGCTACGCGTCGTACCGGTCGCAGGTGTGGGGTCGGTGGCCCACGGCGGGTCCGACGGCGCCGTTCGGCGACGCGGCCGGCTACCGCGCGGTCATCGACGACCTGCTGCGCTCGGGCGCGATCCTCGACGAGGGGATGGTCTACTTCGACGCCCGCCTCTCCTCGCGGTACCCGACGGTCGAGGTACGGGTGGCCGACGTCTGCCTCGACGCCGACGACGCCGCCCTCCAGGCCGCCCTGGTGCGCGGTCTGGCCGAGACCGCGGTGAGCCAGCCGGGCGGCCCCGTGCAGCCGCGCACCGAGCTGTTGCGGGCCGCGACCTGGCGGGCGGCGCGCTCCGGCATCACGGGCGAGCTGGTCAGCCCGCTGTCGGGCAAGCCGCTGCCGGCCGCCGAGGTGGTCGCGCAGCTGGTCGACCACGTCCGCCCCGCGCTGGCCGAGGCGGGCGACCTCGAGTGGGTCGAGCACCAGGTCGCCGCGGTGCTCCGCCGGGGCAACGGCGCCGTCCAGCAGCTGGGCTGGCGTGCTCAGGGCGCGGACGACGACGAGGTGGTCCGGCGCGCCGTGGAGCGCACCCTGGTCTAGAGCAGGTCCGCCAGCGGCACGTCGGGGTCGGCCAGCCGGTCGTGGTCGATCACCGCGCGCGAGCGGATCAGGGCCTGCACGTCGTCGACGACGTCCCACACGTTCACGTTCATCCCGGCCAGGACGCGGCCGTCGCGCCGCCAGAACGCGATGAGCTCGCGCCGCTGCCGGTCGCCCCGGACGACGACCTCGTCGTACCCGTGGGCGCCCACGTAGCCGACGTACTCCATGCCGAGGTCGAACTGGTCGGTGAAGAAGTACGGCAGCCGGTCGAACGGCTCGTCGGCCCCGACGATCGTCGCCGCGGCCGTCGCCGGCTGGTTGAGGGCGTTCGCCCAGTGCTCGACGCGCACGTGGGTGCCGTAGAAGGGGTGGTGCGCGCGGGCGATGTCGCCCACCGCGAGCACGTGCGGGTTCGACGAGCGCAGGTGGGCGTCGACGACCACGCCGTCCTCGACGTGCAGGCCGGCGGACCGGGCGAGGTCGACGCGGGGCGCGGCGCCGATCCCGACGACGACGAGGTCGGCGTCGACGAGGGTGCCGTCGGCGAGCTCCACCGCGCCGACCCGCGTGCCGTCACCGGCGGCGACGATCTCCGAGACCTCGGTGCGGCTGCGCAGGTCGACGCCGTTCTCCCGGTGGAGGTCGGCGAACATGGCCGCCAGCTCGGGGCCGAGGACGCCGAGCAGGGGCAGCGGGTCGCGCACCAGGACGCTCAAGGCGCACCCGGCGGCCCGCGCCGCGGCGGCGACCTCGAGCCCGATCCAGCCGCCGCCCACCACCACGACGCGCTTGTCGGGGGTCAGGAGGGCGCGCAGGCGATCGCTGTCGTCCAGCGTCCGGAGGTAGACCACGCCGTCCAGGTCGGCGCCGGGCACGTCGAGCCGGCGCGGTGCCGAGCCCGTCGCGAGCACCAGGTGGTCCCACCGGGTCCGGGTGCCGGAGCCGTCGAGGACGTCGTGCGCCGCCAGGTCGATCGAGGCGACCGTGGTGCCGAGCCGGAGGTCGACGTCGTGCTCCGCGTACCAGTCGGCAGGGTGCACGAACGCGCCGTCGCGCTCCTCGCCGCCCTGCAGGTAGCCCTTGGACAGGGGCGGTCGTTCGTACGGCCGCTCCGTCTCGGCGCCGAGCAGGACGAGCCGGCCGTCGTAGCCGCGTTCCCGCAGCCCCTCGACGGTCTTCGCCCCGGCGAGGCCGGACCCTACGACGACGACCTGACCGCTCACGGCTGTCCTCCAGCTGGTCGAACGCGCCCGAGAGGGCCTCGCAGGACAGCGCACCAGGTCAGGCGCACCGGCGCAACGTCTGGCGGTGTGGCGAACTCCACCCCGACCAACCGGACGCACCCCGCGCCAGATGGACGGCCGACTGGCACGCTGGCATGCATGTTGATGTGGCCCGGACGCCCTTACCCCCTCGGTGCCACCTATGACGGGACCGGGACGAACTTCGCCCTGTTCTCGGAGGTGGCCGAACGAGTCGAGCTGTGCCTCTTCGCGGAGGACGGGACGGAGACGCGCGCTGAGCTGACCGAGGTCGACGCGTTCGTCTGGCACGGCTACCTGCCGGCGATCTCCCCCGGCCAGCGGTACGGGTACCGCGTGCACGGTCCGTACGACCCGTCGCGGGGCGACCGCTGCAACCCGAACAAGCTGCTGCTCGACCCGTACGCCAAGGCGATCGACGGCCAGATCGACGGCGACCCGTCGCTGTACAGCTACCGGTTCGACGCCCCGGACGAGCGCAACGACGACGACTCCGCCGCGCACACCATGAAGTCGGTCGTCATCAACCCGTACTTCGACTGGGGCCACGACCGGCCGCCGCAGCACGAGTACCACGAGTCCGTGATCTACGAGGCCCACGTGCGCGGCCTGACCATGCAGCACCCGGCCGTCCCGGAGGAGCTGCGCGGCACCTATTCCGGCCTGGCCCACCCCGCGGTCATCGAGCACCTCACGTCGCTCGGCATCACCGCGGTCGAGCTCATGCCGGTGCACCAGTTCGTCAACGACCCCTCGCTGGTCGAGCGTGGGCTGTCCAACTACTGGGGCTACAACACCATCGGGTTCTTCGCGCCGCACAACGGCTTCTCGGCGTTCGCGTCGTCGGGCCAGCAGGTGCAGGAGTTCAAGGCGATGGTCAAGGCGCTGCACCAGGCCGACATCGAGGTCATCCTCGACGTCGTCTACAACCACACGGCCGAGGGCAACCACCTGGGCCCGACGCTGAGCTTCCGCGGCATCGACAACGCCAACTACTACCGGCTCGTCGACGACGACCCGGCCCACTACTTCGACACCACGGGCACCGGCAACTCGCTGCTGATGCGGTCGCCGCACGTGCTGCAGCTGATCATGGACTCGCTGCGCTACTGGGTGACCGAGATGCACGTCGACGGCTTCCGCTTCGACCTGGCGGCCACCCTGGCCCGGCAGTTCCACGAGGTCGACCGCCTCTCGGCGTTCTTCGACCTGGTGCACCAGGACCCGATCGTGTCGCAGGTCAAGCTCATCGCCGAGCCGTGGGACGTCGGCGACGGCGGCTACCAGGTGGGCGGGTTCCCGCCGCTGTGGTCGGAGTGGAACGGCAAGTACCGGGACACCGTCCGCGACTTCTGGCGCGGCGAGCCGTCCACCCTCGGCGAGTTCGCCAGCCGCCTGTCGGGATCGTCGGACCTGTACGAGCACACCGGCCGGCGGCCGATCGCCAGCGTGAACTTCGTGACGGCGCACGACGGCTTCACGCTCAACGACCTCGTCTCCTACAACGAGAAGCACAACGAGGCGAACGGCGAGGGCAACAACGACGGCGAGAGCCACAACCGCTCGTGGAACTGCGGGGTGGAGGGGCCGACCGACGACGAGCGGGTGCTGACCCTGCGCGCCCGGCAGCGCCGCAACTTCCTCACCACGCTGCTGCTGTCGCAGGGCGTCCCCATGCTCGCGCACGGCGACGAGCTGGGTCGCACCCAGCAGGGCAACAACAACGTGTACTGCCAGGACGGCCCGCTGTCCTGGGTGGACTGGGACCTCGACGAGGACGAGAACACGCTGCTGGAGTTCACGCGTCGCCTGGTTCGGCTGCGGCAGGACCACCCGGTGTTCCGTCGCCGCCGGTTCTTCGCGGGAGAGCCGGACCTCGACGACGACTCGGACCTCCTCGACATCGCGTGGCTCGCGCTCGACGGGCACCGGATGCGCGACGAGGCCTGGGGGGCGGACCACGCGCGCGCCGTGGCGGTGTTCCTCAACGGGGACGCCATCCCGGAGCCGGACCTGCGCGGTCAGGAGATCGTCGACGACAGTTTCCTCATCCTGTTCAACGGGCAGCCGGACCCCGCGACGTTCACCCTGCCCGGCGCCGTGTTCGGCGACGTCTGGACGGCCGTGGTCGACACGGACTCCCAGATCCAGTCCGGCACCACTGTCGACGCGGGGACCACGATGACCCTGCGCGAGAAGTCGATCATCGTGCTGACCCGACCGCCGCTGACACCCTCGCCGACGTCGTCGGGCACCGGTGCGGTCGCGGACGCGTCGCGTGAGGCGGCCAAGGCGGCGAAGACGCGCGCGAGCGGCACCCAGTCCTCGGCCGAGGAACCCAAGCGACGGACCACCCGGCCACGCCCGTCGGCATGAGCGAGCCACGCCCGACGCCCACCCGCCGGCTGCCGTCGGCGGGCAAGCCCGTGCCCGTCTCGACCTATCGCGTCCAGCTCGGTGCGGACCTGACGCTCGACGACGTCGCGGAGCGCGTCCCGTACCTCGCGTCGCTCGGGGTCACGCACGTGTACCTGTCGCCGATCCTGCGGGCCGCCCCCGGCTCGACGCACGGGTACGACGTCGTCGACCACGGCGAGGTCGAACCCTCGTTGGGCGGCCTGCCGGCGCTGCGGCGCCTGGCGACGACGGCGCACGACGCCGGCCTGGGCCTCGTCCTCGACATCGTGCCCAACCACATGGCGGTGCCGACGCCGGTCTGGCACAACCACGCGCTGTGGTCGGTGCTGGCGGAGGGACCCGAGTCGCCGTACGCCGACTGGTTCGACGTGGACTGGTCCGCGGGCGACGGCGCGGTGCTCATGCCGGTGCTCGGGGACCGGATCGGCGCGGTGCTCGGTCGCGACGAGCTGCGGCTCGACGAGGCGGAGATCCCCGGCGACGGGACGCGGACCGTCCTGCGCTACCACGACCACGTGTTCCCGGTCCGGCCCGGCACGGAGTCCCTGCCGCTCGCCGAGCTGGTCGAGCGGCAGCACTACCGGCTGGCCTACTGGCGGGTGGCCGACGAGGAGCTGAACTACCGGCGGTTCTTCGACGTCGGCACGCTGCTGGCCGTCCGCGTCGAGGACCCGGCCGTGTTCGACGCCACCCACGCGCTCGTGCTGTCCCTGCTGGCCGACGGCACCATCGACGGGCTGCGGATCGACCACCCCGACGGCCTGGCCGACCCCGGGGGCTACCTCGCCCGGCTGCGCGACGCCAGCGGCGGGGCGTGGGTGGTCGTCGAGAAGATCCTCGAGGGTCTCGAGACGCTCCCGGCCGACTGGGAGACCGCCGGCAGCACGGGGTACGAGGCCCTGTGGCGCATCCAGCAGACGTTCGTCGACCCGGGCGGCGCGGCGGTGCTCGGCGCCGTCATGCACCGCCTCACCGGCGACACGTCCGACGCCTTCCCGGCGATCGCCGAGCAGGCCAAGCGGGAGATCGTCGACGGCCCGCTCTACGCCGAGGTGCACCGGCTGACGTCGCTGGCGGCCGACATCTGCCGCGACGACCTCCGCCTGCGCGACCACACGTGGCGCGCGCTCGAGGACTGCCTGATCGAGCTGCTCGTCGCGTTCGACCGGTACCGCGCGTACGTCGTGCCCGGCGAGCCCGTGCACCCCGAGCAGCTCGAGGTGATGCACGCGGCCGCGGCGCACGCCCGTGCACGGCTCTCGCCGGAGCGCGGCGAGACCATGGACGTGGTCGTCGACCTCCTGCTGGGCCGCGAGGTGGGCAGCGCCGGACGCACCCGCGGGGCACGCCGGGACGAGCTGGTGGTCCGCTTCCAGCAGACCTGCGGCGCGGTCATGGCCAAGGGCGTGGAGGACACCGCGTTCTACCGCTGGACCCACCTCACGGCGCTGTGCGAGGTGGGCGGCGCCCCGGAGCAGTTCGCGCTGACGCCGACCGACCTGTCCGCGTGGGCCGCGGAGCAGCAGCGCTCGGCACCGCTCGGCATGACCACGCTGACCACGCACGACACCAAGCGCGGCGAGGACACGCGGGCGCGCCTCGGCGTGCTGAGCGAGCTGCCCCGGGAGTGGTCCGCCCTGGTCGACGACCTGCGCTCGGCGTCGGCGCCCTATCGCAGCGCCCTGCTCGACGGGCGCACCGAGTACCTCCTGTGGCAGACGCTCGCGGGCACCTGGACCGACGAGGGCCCGATCGCCGGGGACCGGCTGGTCGAGTACCTGACCAAGGCGATCCGCGAGGCCAAGAGCCGCACCACCTGGACGGCCCCGGACGAGGCGTACGAGCGCGCGGTGCTCGACGCCGCCCGGCAGGCCCTGGTCGATCCCGCCGTCGCGGAGCTGTTCGGCAGCTGGGAGCAGCGGACCCGGCCGGCCGTGCGGGCGGGGACCCTCGGCACCAAGCTCGTCCAGCTCACGCTGCCGGGCGTCGCCGACGTGTACCAGGGCACCGAGGTCCCGAACCCGGTGCTGGTCGATCCCGACAACCGGCGGCCCGTCCCGCTGGAGCCCCTGGTCGCCAGGCTCGCGCGGCTCGACGACGGTGCCGGCGCGCGCGACCTTGCCGACGAGAAGCTGCTGGTCACGTCCCGCGCGCTGCGCCTGCGCCGGTCCCTGCCGGAGGCGTTCGTCGGACCGGAGAGCGGGTTCCTGCCGCTGGCGCACTCGTCGGGACACTCGCTGACGTACGCCCGCACGGCCTCCGCGGAGCCCCGTGTCGTGGTGGTCGCCACGCGCCTCGCCGCCGCCGTCGACCGGCTCGGCGGCTGGGCCGACCACACGGTGGCCCTGCCCGACGGCGACTGGCACGACGTGCTCACCGACCGGCCGGTCGCGGGCGGCGTCGTCGACGTCGGGCCGCTGCTCGACCGGCTGCCCGTCGCCCTGCTGGTCCGGGCGGAGGGCTGAGCGGTGCTTCCCCGCGTCTGGGCGCCGTCCGCCACGCGCGTCGACCTCCTGCTGGGCTCCACGCGGGTGCCGATGTCCCTCGAGGGCGGCTGGTGGTCCGTCGACCGCGACCTGGCCCACGGCACCGACTACGCCTTCGCGATCGACGGCGGCGATCCCCGCCCGGATCCGCGCAGCGCGTGGCAGCCTTCGGGGGTGCACGGCCCGAGCCGCGTGTACGACGCGGGCGCCTTCGCGTGGACCGACGACGGCTGGGCGGGCGTCGACGCCCTCGGTCACGTGACGTACGAGCTGCACGTCGGCACGTTCACCCGGGGCGGCACGCTGACCTCCGCGATCGACCACCTCGACGAGCTCGTCTCGCTCGGCGTCGACCTGGTCGAGCTCATGCCCGTCGCTCCGTTCAGCGGCGTGCACGGCTGGGGCTACGACGGCGTGGGCATCTTCGCCGTGCACGAGCCGTACGGCGGCCCCGCGGCTCTCCAGGCCTTCGTCGACGCCGCCCACGCCCGCGGCCTCGGCGTGTGCCTGGACGTCGTGCACAACCACATGGGCCCGTCGGGCAACTACCTCGGCGAGTTCGGTCCGTACTTCACCAACGCCCACCAGACCCCCTGGGGCTCCGCGATCAACCTGGACGGCGTGGGGTCGCACGAGGTGCGCCGCTGGGTCTGCGACAGCGCGCTGCGGTGGTTCCGCGACTTCCACGTGGACGCCCTGCGCCTGGACGCCGTGCACGCGCTGATCGACTTCTCCGAGCGTCACCTGCTGGCGCAGCTGTCCGACGAGGTCGCGTCGCTGTCCGCCGAGCTCGGGCGGCCGCTGTCCCTGATCGCCGAGTCCGACCTCAACGACCCGATCACGGTCACCCCGACGGCCGACGGCGGCTGGGGCATGACCGCGCAGTGGGACGACGACGTGCACCACGCCATCCACGCGCTGGTCACCGGCGAGCGGCACGGCTACTACGTCGACTTCGGCACGCCCGAGGTGCTGCGCCAGGCGCTGACCGGCGTGTTCGTGCACGACGGCGGCTTCTCGACCTTCCGCGGCCGCGACTGGGGCCGCCCGGTGCCGCCCAGCACCGACGGCCACCGCTTCGTCGTCGCGGCGTCCACGCACGACCAGGTGGGCAACCGGGCCCTGGGCGACCGCCCGTCGGCCCGCCTGGACCCCGGCCGACTCGCGGCCGAGGCCGCGCTGGTGCTGCTGTCGCCGTTCAGCCCGATGATCTTCATGGGCGAGGAGTGGGGCTCCCGCACACCGTGGCAGTTCTTCACCGACCACCCCGAGCCCGACCTGGCCGCCGCCGTGCGCGACGGCCGCCGCCGCGAGTTCGGCGGTCATGGCTGGGACGTCCTCTACGGCGGCGACGTCGAGGTGCCGGACCCGCAGGACCCGGCAACGTTCGAGCGCTCGGTGCTGACGCGCGACGAGCTGGACGACCCGGCGCACCCCGAGCACGCCCGGCTGCGCGACTGGTACCGGACCCTGATCGCCGTGCGCCGGACGGTCCCGGACCTGCGCTCCGGCGACCTCGTCGCGACGGACCTCGTCTGGGGCGGCGCCACCGAGCGCGAGCAGGCGGACGTCCCCTGGGACGGCTGGCTGGTGGTGCACCGCGGCGCCGCACGCGTGGTGGTCAACCTGTCCGGCGAGGAGGTCACCGTGCCGGTGGAGACCGACGGCCCGCTCGACGTCGTGGCCGCGTGGGACGCCGCCTCGGTCGAGCCGTCCCCCGGCGGCGCGCTCGTCGTGACGCCGCCGCGCTCGGTCGTGGTGCTCGCCTGAGCCGCGCTCAGGCGATCAGCGCGGCGCCGTCCGCGGCGAGCGACCCCAGCCGCGACAGCGCTCGGTAGTACTTCTTGCGGTAGCCGCCGGCGAGCATCTCGGGAGAGAACAGGTCCCGCTCCCCGGCGCCGCCCAGCAGCACGGGCACGTCCCGGTCGTACAGCCGGTCGACCAGCACCACGAGGCGCAGCGCGACGTCCTGGGTGGGGACGGCGTGGACGCCGGTGAGCGCGACGAGCCCCACGCCGTCGAGCAGGGCGCCGTACCGGCTCGGGTGCACGGTGGCGAGGTGCGCGAGCAGGTCGCCGAAGTCGTCGAGCGTGGCGTCGGGGCGGGCGGCGGCGGCGCGGCGGACCTCGTCCGGCGACAGCCCGACCGCGTCGGTCACCACGGACCGGTGCCGGTAGTCGTCGCCGTCCACCCGGAGCACCTCGAACCGCGCGGCGAGCGCCTGGATCTCGCGCAGGAAGTCCTCGGCCGCGAACCGGCCCTCGCCCAGCGAGCCGGGCAGCGTGTTCGACGTCGCCGCGAGCGCCACCCCGCGGTCGGCGAGCTCGCGCAGCAGGCGGGACATGAGGACGGTGTCCCCCGGGTCGTCGAGCTCGAACTCGTCGATGCAGACCAGGCGGCGCGTGGCGAGCGCCTCGACCGTCGGCAGGAAGCCGAGGGCACCCACGAGGTTGGTGTACTCGACGAACGTGCCGTAGGCGGCCTGCTCGACGCCGACGGCGTGCGCCAGCGACGTGAGGAGGTGGGTCTTGCCGACGCCGAACCCGCCGTCGAGGTAGATGGCCACGGGATCGGACTTGCCGCGCTTAAGCCACCCGCGCGACGGACCCCGGCGGATCACCTCGGCGGCCGCGGAGAGCCGGCTCACGGCCGCGGCCTGCGACGGGTGCGCGGGGTCCGGACGATAGGTGGCGAAGGACTCGCCGGCGAAGTGGCGGGGCGGCACCAGCTCGGCCAGGAGACGGTCCGGGGGGACGACGGGTCGGCGCTGGGTCAGGCTGGGGGCGCCGCTCGAGGCGTCCGGAGAGGTCACGATCGAGCAGCCTACGTCGCGCTCGCGGCGACCCCGAATCCCGCCCGGATCGGTCCGCTTTATCGCGTGCTGGACGCTCGTCCCACATGTCGACCGGAACATCTCATGATTCGGACGCCCTCTGCCGCGTCACGCGCTGCCGTGACAACCTCGTCGGGTGATCGCCCCCGGGTTCCGCCTCTCGTGTCTGTGTGCGTGCGTCTGCACGCGCACCGTCGCCGCGGACCTGTGCGTGTGCTGCTGTCCGCGGAGCAACTGACCCCGCCCCTCGTCCCCCGGGCGCGCGGTCTGCGTCCCGAGAACCGCTCCCCCAGCGGTGGGTGCAGGCGCACGTCCACGTTCTTCCGGAGATAACGCCCCTATGGCGCACACCAGGATCGCCCCGCCCGCTGCTCGTGCCGAGGGCCAGTGGGCGTTCGACCAGAAAGAACCGCTGAACGGCAACGAGCTGTTCAAGCAGCAGGACGACGCGCTCAACGTCCGTCAGCGGATCGAGGAGATCTACTCCCGCGAGGGCTTCGCGAGCATCGCGCCCGAGGACCTGCGCGGACGGATGCGCTGGTGGGGGCTCTACACGCAGCGCAAGCCCGGCATCGACGGCGGCAAGACGGCGACGCTCGAGCCGCACGAGCTGGACGACGAGTTCTTCATGCTCCGCGTGCGCTGCGACGGCGGCGCCCTGAGCCTGCAGCAGCTGCGCACCATCGCGGACGTCTCGGTCGAGTTCGGCCGCGGCACCGCGGACGTCACGGACCGCCAGAACATCCAGCTGCACTGGATCCGCGTCGAGGACGTCCCGGAGATCTGGCGCCGGCTCGAGGCCGTCGGGCTCAGCACCCAGGAGGCCTGCGGCGACTGCCCGCGCGTCGTGCTCGGGTCCCCCGTCGCGGGCGTCGCGGCCGACGAGATCATCGACGGCACCCCGGCCGTGCGCGCCATCGTCGACAACTACATCGGCGACCCGCGCTTCTCGAACCTCCCCCGCAAGTTCAAGACCGCGATCAGCGGCTCCCCGCACCACGACGTGGCGCACGAGATCAACGACGTCGCGTTCGTCGGCGTGGTGCACCCGGAGCTCGGCCCCGGCTTCGACCTGTGGGTCGGCGGCGGCCTGTCCACCAACCCCAAGCTGGGCGTCCGGCTCGGCGCGTTCGTCACGCTCGAGCAGATCCCGGACGTGTGGGTCGGCGTCGTGAGCATCTTCCGCGACTACGGCTACCGCCGGCTGCGGACGCGCGCCCGCCTGAAGTTCCTGGTCGCCGACTGGGGCCCCGAGCTGTTCCGCCAGGTGCTGGAGGGCGAGTACCTCGGCTTCGCGCTGGAGGACGGTCCCGAGCCGCCCCCGCCGCCCACGGGCCGCCGCGACCACGTCGGCGTGCACCCCCAGAACGACGGCAACTTCTACGTCGGCATGGCGCCCACGGTCGGCCGCATCTCGGGCGAGCTGCTGCAGCAGCTGGCCGACCTCGTCGAGACGGCCGGGTCGGACAAGGTCCGGCTGACGGTCGAGCAGAAGATCGTCGTGCTCGACGTCGCTCCGCAGCAGGTGGACCCGCTGGTCGAGGGGCTCGAGGMGCTCGGGCTCCCCGTCCGGGCCGCGAGCACCTTCCGCCGCGGCACCATGGCGTGCACGGGGATCGAGTTCTGCAAGCTCGCGATCGTCGAGACCAAGGCCCGCGCGACCCACCTCATCGGGGAGCTGGAGGACCGGCTCCCGACGTTCGACCAGCCGATCACCATCAACCTCAACGGCTGCCCCAACTCGTGCGCCCGCATCCAGACGGCCGACATCGGTCTCAAGGGCGCGCTGGCCGGCGGCGAGGACGGCTATCAGGTGCACCTCGGCGGTGGGCTCGGGCTCACCAGCGGGCTCGGCAAGACGCTGCGCGGGCTGCGCGTCCCCGCCGAGGAGCTTCCCGACTACATCGAGCGCGTCACGCGCAAGTTCGACGAGCAGCGCGCGGACGGCGAGCTGTTCGCGCAATGGGCCCAGCGGGCGGACGAGGAGGACCTGCGATGAGCGCAACGTCGGGCGAGCGGGCCGTGCCCTACTACTGCCCGTTCTGCGCCAGCGAGGACCTCTGGCCCGCCGGCGAGACCCACGGCCAGTGGGAGTGCCGCTCGTGCACCCGCGCGTTCGCGCTGAAGTTCGTGGGGTTGGTGGCGCGCTCATGATCACCACGGACCTCCAGGAGCTCGCGGAGCAGGCGGGCCGCGACCTCGAGGGTGCGCACCCGTCCGAGATCCTGCGCTGGGCCGCGGACACGTTCGGCACGGACCTCGTGCTCGCGTCCTCGATGGGCGACGAGGTGCTCGTGCACCTCGCGGCGGAGGCCGTGCCGGGGATCGACGTGATCTTCCTCGACACCGGCTACCACTTCGCCGAGACCCTGGGGACGCGCGACTACTACGCCGACTTCACGGACATCAAGCTCCGCACGATCCTGCCGCTGCGCACGGTCGCGGAGCAGGACGCCGAGCACGGCGCGAAGCTGCACGACCGCGACCCGAACCTGTGCTGCGCGCTGCGCAAGGTCGAGCCCCTCGAGCGCGGCCTCGAGCCCTACACGGCGTGGGTCACCGGCATGCGCCGCGAGGACGCCCCGACCCGCACGGACATCACGGTGGTCGGGTGGGACGCCAAGCGCGGCAAGGTCAAGCTCAACCCGCTGGCGGCGTGGACCCAGGCCGACGTGGACGCGTACGTCGAGGAGCACCACGTCGTGCTGAACCCGCTGCGTCAGGCCGGCTATGCCTCCATCGGCTGCGCGCCGTGCACGCGCGCCGTCGCCCCCGGCGAGGACCCCCGCGCGGGTCGCTGGTCGGGTACCTCCAAGATCGAATGCGGGTTGCACACATGAGCGTGGTGACGCTGACCCAGCTGGACGCCCTCGAGTCCGAGGCCGTCCACGTCATGCGCGAGGTGGCCGGCGAGTTCGAGCGGCCGGTGCTGCTGTTCAGCGGCGGCAAGGACTCGATCGTCATGCTGCACCTGGCCCGCAAGGCGTTCTGGCCGGCGCCCGTGCCGTTCGCGCTCATGCACGTGGACACGGGGCACAACTTCCCCGAGGTCATCGAGTACCGCGACCGCGTCGTCGCCGAGCACGGGCTGCGGCTCGTCGTCGCCAGCGTGCAGGACGCCATCGACGACGGCCGCGTGGTCGAGCGCGCGGACGGGTCCCGCAACCCGCTCCAGACGGTCCCGCTGCTCGACGGCATCACGGCGCACCGGTTCGACGCGGTGTTCGGCGGCGGGCGCCGCGACGAGGAGAAGGCGCGCGCCAAGGAGCGCGTGTTCTCCCTGCGCGACGAGTTCGGCCAGTGGGACCCCCGACGCCAGCGCCCGGAGCTGTGGGACCTCTACAACGGCCGCCACAAGCCCGGCGAGCACGTGCGCGTCTTCCCGCTGTCCAACTGGACCGAGCTGGACGTGTGGCGCTACATCCAGCGCGAGCAGATCGAGCTGCCCTCGATCTACTACTCGCACCAGCGCGCTGTGTTCCTGCGCGACGGCATGTGGCTCGCACCCGGCGAGTGGGGCGGCCCGCGGGCGACCGAGACCCTCGAGGTCCGCACGGTCCGCTACCGGACCGTCGGCGACATGAGCTGCACCGGCGCCGTCGAGTCCGAGGCGTCCACGATCCCCGAGGTCATCGCGGAGGTCGGCGCGAGCCGCCTGACGGAGCGCGGCGCGACGCGCGCCGACGACCGCGCGTCCGAGGCCGCCATGGAGGACCGCAAGCGCGAGGGCTACTTCTGATGGGCGCCGCCCCGACCAGCCAGCTGACCCCGACGAAGGAGTCCCCGCACGTGACCGAGCACGCGACGCGGGACCTCCTGCGCCTGGCCACGGCCGGATCCGTCGACGACGGCAAGAGCACCCTGATCGGCCGCCTGCTCTACGACACGAAGTCGGTGCTGGCCGACCAGCTGAGCGCCGTCGAGGCGGCCACCCTCGCCCGGGGCGGCGGCGACGTCGACCTGGCGCTGCTCACGGACGGCCTGCGCGCCGAGCGCGAGCAGGGCATCACCATCGACGTGGCGTACCGCTACTTCTCGACCGCGACGCGCGCGTTCGTGCTCGCCGACACCCCGGGCCACGTGCAGTACACCCGCAACATGGTCACGGGCGCCTCGACGGCCGAGCTCGCGATCGTGCTGGTCGACGCGCGCAAGGGCGTGCTGGAGCAGACGCGTCGGCACGCCACGATCACCGCCCTCCTGCGCGTGCCGCACGTGGTGCTCGCCGTGAACAAGATGGATCTGGTCGACTTCGACGAGGCGACCTTTCGCTCCATCGCCGAGGAGTTCACCGCGTACGCGCTCAGCCTCGGGGTCGAGGACGTCACGGCGGTGCCGCTGTCCGCGCTGGCCGGCGACAACGTGGTGGACCGCTCCACGCGCACGCCCTGGTACGACGGCCCGACGCTGCTCGAGCACCTCGAGTCGGTGCCGGTCGGTCGCGACGCGCTGTCCGAGCCGTTCCGGTTCCCCGTGCAGGTGGTCATCCGCCCGCGCACCGCGGAGCACCCTGACTACCGCGGTTACGCGGGCCGGGTCGCCTCCGGGGTCGTCTCGGTCGGCGACGAGGTCACGGTCCTGCCGTCGGGCAAGCGCAGCACGGTCGTCGGCATCGATACGTTCGACGGGCCGCTGACCGAGGCGCACGCGCCCCAGTCGGTCACGCTGCGGCTCGCCGACGACGTCGACGTGGCCCGGGGCGACGTTCTCGTGCCGACGGCGGCCACGGTCGAGGTCGGGACCGAGCTGGTCGGCACCGTGTGCTGGCTGGCGGAGAAGCGCAGCGTGCTGGGCGCCCGCCTCCTGGTGCGCGTCGGCACCCGCACGGTCCGCGCCCTGCTGCGCGAGGTGAACGCGCGGCTCGACGTCGACACCCTGACGGTCGACGCCTGGGACGGGGTCGACACGCTGCACCTGGTCGACGCGACGGACACGTCCTCCGACATCCCGCCGCGGGCGCTGACGCTCAACGCGATCGGCCGCGTCAAGATCCGGCTGGCGGAGCCGATCGTGCTCGACGAGTACGCGACCCACCGCCGCACGGGCGGTTTCCTGCTGGTCGACCCCGCGGACGGCACCACGCTGGCCGCCGGCATGATCGGCGCCACCCTGCTGGACCGGCTCACGCCCGCGCCGTCGGCGCAGGACGACGACGACTGGTTCGCGGGGTCGGGGATATGAGCACCCCGCAGCACGCGCTGCTGCTCGACGTGACCGGCCGGCGCGTCGTCGTCGTGGGCGGCGGCCCGGTCGCAGCCCGGCGGGCGGCGCGGCTKGTCGAGGACGGCGCCGACGTCCTGGTCGTCGCGCCGGCACTCTGCGAGGACCTCGCCGAGCTCGCCGCGGCCGACCGCATCACCTGGCGCGCCCGCGACTACCTGGCCACGGACCTCGACGGCGCGTGGCTGGTGCACACGGCGACGGGCGAGCGCGCGGTCGACGACGCGGTCGCGGCCGACGCCGAGGCCGCGCGGCTGTGGTGCGTGCGGGCCGACGACGCGAGCGCGTCGACCGCGTGGACGCCCGCCGTCGCACGGTCGGGCGACGTCACGGTCGCCGTCGGCGCCGGCGGGGACCCGCGCCGCGCCGCCGCCCTGCGATCCGCCATCGCGCTCCTGCTCGACACGGGCGGCCTCCCCCTGCGCCACCACCGCCCGTCGACGGGCCGCGTGACGCTCGTCGGCGGCGGCCCGGGCGACCCCGGGCTCATCACCACGCGCGGACGGCGGGCGCTCGCCGAGGCGGACGTCGTCGTCGTGGACCGCCTCGCACCCCGCGCCCTGCTGGCCGAGCTCGACCCCTCCGTCGAGATCATCGAGGCGGGCAAGTCCCCGCACGCGCACACGCTCACCCAGACCGAGATCAACGCCGTGCTCGTCGAGCGCGCCCAGGCCGGGCACCGCGTCGTCCGCCTCAAGGGTGGCGACCCGTTCGTCCTGGGCCGGGGCGGCGAGGAGGTGCTCGCCTGCCTCGCGGCCGGCGTCCCGGTCGACGTCGTGCCCGGCGTGACCAGCGCGCTCGCGGTGCCCGCGGCAGCCGGCATCCCGGTGACGCACCGCGGCCTGGCCCGGCAGCTGACCATCCTGTCGGCGCACGACGCGACCCCGGACTGGTCGACGCTCGCGCGGCTCGAGGGCACCCTCGTCCTGCTCATGGGCGTGGCGCAGCTCCCCGGTCACACGCGTGCGCTGCTCGCGCACGGCAAGGACCCCGGCACGCCCGTCGCGATCATCGAGAGCGGCACCCTGCCCGAGCAGCGGACCACCCTGGGCAGGCTGGACGACATCGCGGACCGGGCGCGCGAGCGCGGCGTCGGCAACCCGGCGGTCGTGGTCATCGGGGACGTCGCGGCGCTGGCGGACGTCCTGGCCTAGGTTGGCGGTCGTGCCCGACCTCCCCGCTCTCGACGTCCTCCTCCCCCGGGAGGCAGCCGTCCGGCACCTGCCGCCGCGCGCCGACGAGGCCGACCTGCTGGCACTGTTCGCGGACGCGCCGGCCGGGGTTCTCCAGGTCCGGGCGAACATGGTGACCACGGTCGACGGGGCCGCGACCGGCGCCAACCACGTGAGCGGCTCGATCAACGGTCCGGCCGACTTCCGGGTGTTCCGCGTGCTGCGCGCGCTGGCCGACGTCGTGCTCGTGGGCGCCGGCACCGCCCGCGGCGAGCGGTACACGGCGCTGGACGTTCCGGACGGGCTCGAGGCCGCACGGGCGTCGCGCGGACGCGCGCCGGAGATCGCGCTGGCGATCGTCACCGCGACCGGCGACGTGTCCGACCGGCTGCTCGACGCCGACCGGCCGCCGCTGCTGCTCACCACCGGCTCGAACCCGTCGCTGGACCGGCTGCGGGAGCGCGTCGGAGCCGACCATGTCGTCGTGGCGGACGGCGGCGTCCCCGGAGCCGTCGACCCCCGCGCGGCGGTCGCGGCCCTGGCCGACCGCGGCCTGCGCCACGTGCTCACCGAGGGCGGCCCCCGCCTGCTGGCCCAGCTGGTCGACGCCGACCTCGTCGACGAGCTCTGTCTGACGTGGAGCCCGCAGCTCGTCGGCGGGCCGGTCGGGCGCATCACGCACCTGCCCACGTGGTTCGACCCGCCCCGGGCGCTCACGCCGCTGCACCTCCTGCACGCGGACGGCGTGCTGCTCGGACGGTGGCGGGTGGCTAGGCTCGGCGCGTGACCGACACGATCATCGTCCTCACGGAGGACACCCTCGCCAGCGCCGACGTCGAGAAGCTGCTCGCCCTGCACGAGGGCGAGGCGTACGCGTACCGCGTCCTCGTCCCGGCGGACACCGACCGACCGCTCGTCTCCACGATCATCGACAACCTCAGCCTCGGCGAGCTCAAGGAGGCGTGGAACCGCGCCCTGGGCAAGGAGCCCTCGACGCCCGAGGCCAAGGCCACGGCCGACGAGCAGCTGGCCGGCAGCATCGCCGCGTTCGTGGCCGCCGGCCGCGTCGCTACGGGCTCGGTCGTCGACGACGACCCGCTCCCCGCGCTGAAGGCGGCCGTCGCCGACGGCGACGTGGTCGAGGTTGCGGTGGTCACCTACCCGCACGCCGTCGAGGACACGTTCCACCGCGACTGGGCGTCCCGGGCGCGCGAGGAGCTCCAGGTCCCCGTCCTGCACCTGTACTCGGGCACCAGCGAGATCGGCTGACGGCAGACGACGACGGGCGGCACCCGGTGCGGGTGCCGCCCGTCGTCGCGCTCAGAACCCTGTCGACGTGACCTCGGGGTAGTACCGCCGGAACTTGCGCACCTGGTTGACCAGGGCCATCCAGACGTAGAGCCGCCGGCGTGGCGAGAGGTCACCGCGGTACTGCAGCGGGCGTGCCACCGCCTTGGCCTTCACCAGGCGACGCACCTTCGCGGCGAGCTGCGGGTCGCGGACGTAACGGAGCAGCAGCCGGTGCGGCACCACCGAGTAGAGGATCTCCTTGTCGACGACGACCGGCGGCACCGACCGGCCCTCGACGGCGTCCTCGACCACGAACCGCATGGGGTTGGCGCCTGCCGCGGTGACGTAGTAGTTGTTCCGGCCGATCCGCGGGTTGACCTCGAAGAACCGGAACTGGCCGCTGCGCGGGTCCACCTTGACGTCGAAGTTGGCGAACCCGCGGTAGCCGGTCGAGGCGAGGAACGTGCGCGCCTGCTCGAGCATGGCGTCGTCGCGGGTGGTGATCATGGCCGCGGGGTTGCCCAGCCCGGACKGCGTGTGCTCCTCGAGCAGCACGTGCGCCGAGCAGAGCAGGGTGATCTCGCCGTGCGTGTCGACGTACGCGGTGATGGACCGCATCTGCGTGTCGTCGCCGGGCACGAGCTCCTGGACGACGAACCGCCCGTGGAACCCGGCCTCGCGCAGCGCCCCCCACAGCCACGCCAGCTCCTCGGGCGTCGCGATCTCGAAGACCTTCTTCTTGCCCGCGAACTCGACGTCCTGGTAGTCGGCGCTGCTGGCCGCCTTGGCGATCAGCGGGTACTCGAGGTCGACCGGCGCGGCCTCCCACGACGCCCCGCCGGAGAACTCCTGCACGATCGTGCGCGGCACCGAGATGCCGAGCTCCGTGCAGATCTCGGAGAACGTGGCCTTGTCCGAGATCCTGTCCAGCAGGTGCTCCGACAGGAACGGGACCACGTAGTACTGCTCGAGCAGGGCCCGGTGCTGCACGACGACGCGGACCAGCCAGTCGGAGTTCGCCATGAGCAGCAACCGCTTCTCGGGCATCCCCTGCGCGACCGACACCAGCCGGTCGACCAGCTGGCGCGGGTCGTGGCCGTCGGCGACGATCTCGTGGCGCACGATCCGCGAGTGGGCGACGGGACCGAGCGCTGCGCCGGCGACGACCACCGACGTGACGCCGTAGGCCTCGTGGAACGACCGGGCCAGGGCGTAGACCCCGATGTCGGCGCCGAGGATGACGGGCTGCAGCGCCGTCCCGCTCACGCGGGCTGCTCGGTGCGGTCGGCCGACCACTGCGTGTGGAAGGTGCCGTCCTTGTCGGTGCGCCGGTAGGTGTGCGCGCCGAAGAAGTCGCGCTGCGCCTGGATCAGCGCGGCGGGCAGCCGCTCGGCCCGGACGCCGTCGTAGTACGACAGCGACGACGAGAACGCCGGCGTGGGCACGCCGTGCAGCGCGGCCCCCGCGACGATCCGGCGCCACGCCTCGACGCCGTTGCCGACCGCGCCCGTGAAGTACTCGTCGGCGAGCAGCAGCGGCAGGTGGGCGTCGCGCTCGTAGGCCTCGGTGATGCGGTTGAGGAAGCGCGCGCGGATGATGCACCCGCCCCGCCAGATGCGGGCCATGGCGCCGCGGTCGATGTCCCAGCCGAACTCGGCGCTGGCCGCGGCGATCTGGTCGAAGCCCTGCGAGTACGCGACCACCTTGGACGCGTACAGCGCGAGCCGGACGTCCTCGATGAAGGCGTCGCGGTCGGTGACGTCCCAGGGGGTGGTGTGCGCCGGCAGGACGCCGACGGCGGCGGTGCGCTGCGGGACCGAGCCCGACAGGGCGCGCGCGAAGGTCGCCTCCGCGATCCCCGTGATGGGGACGCCCAGGTCGAGCGCGTTCTGCACGGTCCAGCGGCCGGTGCCCTTCTGCTCGGCCTGGTCGAGCACGATGTCGACGAACGCCGACCCCGTCTCGGCATCGACGTGCTGCAGGACGTCCGCGGTGATCTCGATGAGGAACGACTCCAGGTCGCCCGTGTTCCACTCGGCGAAGATCTGCCCGATCTCCGCCGCCGAGGCACCCAGCCCCTGGCGCAGGAGGTCGTACGCCTCGGCGATCAGCTGCATGTCGGCGTACTCGATGCCGTTGTGCACCATCTTGACGAAGTGCCCGGCGCCGTCCGGGCCGATGTATGTGCAGCACGGCACGCCGTCGACCTTGGCCGAGATCTTCTCGAGGATCGGGCCCAGCGACTCGTAGGACTCCTTGGTCCCGCCGGGCATGATCGACGGACCGAGCAGCGCGCCCTCCTCGCCGCCCGAGACACCGGACCCGACGAAGTGCAGGCCCTTCTCGCGCAGCGCGGCCTCGCGACGGATCGTGTCGGGGAAGTGCGCGTTCCCGGCGTCGACGACGATGTCGCCCTCCTCCAGGTACGGCACGAGCTCGTCGATGACCGCGTCCGTGGGGCCGCCGGCCTTGACCATGATGACGATCTTGCGCGGGCGCGCGAGCGAGGCGACGAAGTCCTCGACCGACTCGGACGCCACGAAAGCGCCCTCGTCGCCGTGGTCCGCCACGAGCGACTCGGTCTTGGCGTAGGAGCGGTTGTGGATGGCCACCGTGTAGCCGTTCCGCGCGAAGTTGCGGGCGAGGTTGCGGCCCATCACCGCCAACCCCGTGACGCCGATCTGCGCGGTTCCGGTGGCGGTTCCTGAGGCGACCATGCGGGCAGTGCTCCTTCGATCGACGGCCGGTCCGTGCCGCGGGCCACGACGGCGACAACGCAGGTGCGGGGCACGTGCAGGCGCAGGTCGGGTGGGGCGACGTCCGGGGGTGCTGGGTGCGCGGGTCAGCCTAGTCCGGTGCGCCCGGGACAGCAGCGGCGTGCCGGACCCCGAGACGCCCGCGACGGCGGGCACGACGGCGGCGTGCCGGACACCCGTTCAGGGTCTGCCCTGCGTACGCTCCACTGCGTGACACCCGCTGGTCCTGAGGACGTCCCGGTCGAGTTCGTCAGCGCGCTGCGCTCGCTCCGCCGGGTGACCGTCCGCCCCGAGGTCATCCTCGACGAGGTGCCCGGACCGGCCCGCATCGCCCCGTTCTCCGCGGCGCTCACCGCGGAGGTCCGCACGGCCCGGCGCTCGGTCGCCGCCGAGGAGCTGGCGTCCGGTCGCTTCGTGGTCCTGTTCGACCCGGCGGGCCAGGAGGCCTGGGACGGGCACTTCCGGCTGGTGACGCTCGTGCGCGCGACGCTGGAGGCCGAGGTGGGCGCCGACCCGCTGCTGGCGGAGGTCGCGTGGACGTGGTTCACCGACGCCCTCGAGGAGTCCGGCCTGGACGCGCACGCGGCCGGCGGGACGGTCACGCGCGTGCTCTCGCAGAGCTTCGGCGCCCTCGAGCGCCGCTCCGAGCAGACCGAGCTCGAGATCCGCGCGTCGTGGACCGCCGCCGACGAGGACCTCGGACCGCACCTGCAGGCCTGGGGCACGCTGCTGTGCACCGCAGCCGGCCTCGAACCACTACCCGAGGGCGTCGTGGCCCTCGGGCCGAGGCGCTGACCGTCGGTCCGGGGGGGCCAGGTCCCAAGATCCACCTCAAGTCCACGCGTCACGATGCCGATGACTGGCACGTGACCATCGAGCCCCTGCGACGAGACGTGGCCCCGGCCCGCCGGCCCGAGCTGCGGCCCGGCGTGGCGGGCTCGCGAGCCGCAGCACCGTCCACCCAGCCGCACTCGACCCAGCAGATGTGCGTGGTGGTCACCGAGGTGGCCGACGGCGACGGCGCTCCCCTGGTCCGCAACCTGCGTCGCCGCGGCGCGCCCCGGGTCGTCGTCCTCACGCGGCGCGCCAGCCGCCCCGAGCTCTCCGTGCTCCTGCAGGGCGGCCTCCGCGGCGTCGTCGCCGGCGCCACCGCGCAGAGCGTGCCGCGCACCGCGGTCGTCACCGCGGCACCGCCGCCCCTGCCCGAGCTGACGGCCCGCGAGATCAGCGTCCTGCGCCTGGTCGCCGACGGGCGCACGAACCGCCTCATCGGCGAGGAGCTGGGCCTGTCCGCACTCACGGTGAAGAGCCACCTGGCCCGCATCTCCCGCAAGCTGGGCACGGGCGACCGCGCCGAGCTGGTCGCGATCTCGATCCGCGGCGGCGTCCTGGCCTGACCGGTCGCGCCCCGGCACGGGCCCGCCGGCAGGCGTACGGACGCCCCCTCGACAGAAGTACGCGCCGCCCGCGCGGCCTGCGCAGATGCGTCCGCGTCGTCGCTTACCGTGGACCCATGCGACCTGAGGCGATCCCCGGCGCCCCCGCCGAGGAGGGCGTGACGCCGCCGACCCCTGACGCCGCCGAGGTCGACGCACCCGCCGACGTCGTGATGCTCACCGAGCCGGCCGACGGCATCCCGCCCGTGGTCGAGACGCCCGAGGCGCTCGCCGCCGTGGTCGCGGCCTTCGGCGCCGGCACGGGTCCGGTCGCCGTCGACGCCGAGCGGGCGTCCGGCTACCGCTACGGGCAGCGCACCTACCTGGTCCAGATCCGGCGCGAGGGTGCCGGCACGGCGCTCATCGACCCCATCGCGGTCCCCGACCTCTCGTCCCTGTCCGACGCGCTCGTCGGCGTCGAGTGGGTGCTGCACGCCGCCTCGCAGGACCTCCCCGGGCTGGCCGAGCAGGGCATGCGGCCCAGCCGGGTGTTCGACACCGAGCTCGGCGCGCGTCTGCTCGGGCTCGAGCGGGTCGGGCTGGCCGCGGTCGTCGCCGACGCGCTCGGACTGGGGCTCGCCAAGGAGCACTCCGCGGTCGACTGGTCCACGCGCCCGCTGCCCACCGAGTGGCTGCGCTACGCGGCGCTCGACGTCGAGGTGCTGGTCGAGCTGCGCGAGGTGCTCGCCGAGCGGCTGGCCGTCGCGGGCAAGGCCGAGTGGGCGGCGCAGGAGTTCGAGGCCGTGCGCACGGCGCCGCTGCCGCCGCCGCGCGTCGAGCCGTGGCGCCGCGTGTCCGGCCTGCACGCGATCCGCGACGCCCGGCGGCTGGCGGTGGTCCGCGAGCTGTGGCTCACGCGCGACCAGAACGCCCGCACCCGCGACATCTCCCCCGGTCGCGTCCTGCCGGACCACGCCATCGTCTCCGCCGCGCAGGCCCTGCCCACCTCGGTGGCCGCGCTGACGGCCCTCCCCGCGTTCGCCGGCAAGGGCACCCGCCGGCGCGCCGCCCTGTGGCAGCAGGCGATCGACCGCGGCCTGGCGACGCCGGACGACCAGCTCCCCTCGGTGCGCGGACCCAAGAGCGACGCGCCCCCGCCGCCGCGCGCGTGGGCGGAGAAGGACCCAGCTGCCGCCGCCCGCCTCGTTGCCGCCCGAGAGGTGGTCGCCGACCTGTCGCGCACGCACGACGTGCCGGCCGAGAACCTGCTGCAGCCCGACCTCCTGCGCCGCCTGTGCTGGACCCCGCCGCAGACCCTCGACTCGGACGGGATCGCCGAGTTCCTGCGGGCCGGCGGCGCCCGCCCGTGGCAGATCGAGCTCGTCGCGCAGCGGCTCGCCGACACGTTCGCGGCCCTCCCGCGCGACTGACCGCCGGTGTTACTCTTCGGTAACTTACGGCTGGCACCGCCTGGTTCACCCGGGTAGCGTCGACCGTCGCGGGCCTGCTGCTGCGGGCTCGTCGGACACCGCCGTCCCGCCCCTGGAGGCTCGATGCCCACCGCATCCCCCCGGCCCGCCGCCCTCGTGCGTCGCGTCGTCTTCGTCGACGGGGTCCGCACCCCGTTCGGCCGCGCGCGCAAGGACGGGCTGTACGCCCACACCCGCGCCGACGACCTGTCGGTCAAGACCGTCCGCGAGCTGCTGCGCCGCCACCCCGAGCTGCCGCCCGAGCGCATCGACGAGGTCGCCATCGCCGCGACCACCCAGCAGGGCGACCAGGGTCTGACGCTCGGCCGCACGGTCGGCGTGCTGGCCGGGCTCCCCCGCTCCGTCCCCGGCTACGCGATCGACCGCATGTGCGCCGGCGCGATGACCGCGGTGACCAGCACCGCCGCCGCGATCGGCGTGGGCGCACAGGACGTGGCGCTCGCCGGCGGCGTCGAGCACATGGGGCACCACCCGATGGGCTTCGACGCCGACCCGAACCCGCGGTTCCTGTCCGAGCGCCTGGTCGCGAACGACGCCCTGAACATGGGCGTGACGGCCGAGAACCTGCACGACAAGTTCCCGGCACTGACCCGCGAGCGGGCGGACGCGTACGGCGTCGCCAGCCAGGACAAGTACGCCGCAGCGCTGGCCGCCGGGAAGATCGAGCCCGACCTCGTCCCGGTCGCACTGCGCGACCCCGAGAACGGCTGGGGCCTGGCCACGGCCGACGAGCCGCCGCGCCCGGGCACCACGGTCGAGGCGATCCAGAAGCTGCCGACGCCGTTCCGCGCGGGCGGTCGCGTGACCGCCGGCACCGCCGCACCGCTCACCGACGGCGCCGCGTCCTGCCTGCTCGCCGCGGAGGAGACGGCCGCCGAGTTGGGCCTGCCCACCCGCATGCGCATGGTGTCGTTCGCGTACGCCGGCGTCGAGCCCGAGATCATGGGCATCGGCCCCGTCCCGGCCACGGCGAAGGCGCTCGACCGTGCCGGCCTGTCCATCGAGGACATCGGCCTGTTCGAGATCAACGAGGCCTTCGCGGTCCAGGTGCTCTCGTTCCTCGACGCGTTCGGCATCGCCGACGACGACCCGCGCGTCAACCAGTACGGCGGCGCGATCGCGGTCGGCCACCCGCTCGCCTCGTCGGGCGTGCGTCTGATGACGCAGCTGGCCCGCCAGTTCGAGGAGAACCCGGACGTCCGCTTCGGCCTGACCACCATGTGCGTGGGCCTGGGCCAGGGCGGGACGGTCATCTGGGAGAACCCGCACCACGCCGACTACGAGCCCTTCGAGGGGGACGACAAGTGAGCACGACCACGGACACGCGCCCCGAGCGCGTCTCCCACGCCATCGCCCGCGACGTCACGCTGCCCGGCGGCGCCGGCACGCTGGCGCTCGTCACCATCGACAACGGCCTCGACCACACCAAGCCGACGACGTTCGGCCCGCTGGGCATCGCCGAGCTGACCGCCACGCTCACCGCGGTGCGGGCGCGCGTCGAGGCGGGCGAGATCGTCGCCGTCGCCGTCACCGGCAAGCCGTACTACCTGGCGGCGGGGGCCGACCTCACGCAGATCGGCACCGTGCCCGGCCGCGAGGGGGCGCTCGGCCTCGGTCGCGGCGGCCACGTGGCCTACGAGCTGCTGCACACCATGGGCGTCCCGACGTTCGCGTTCGTCAACGGCGTCGCCCTGGGCGGCGGCCTCGAGCTCGCGCTGAACTGCGACTACCGCACGGTCGCCTCGGACGTCCGCGCGCTCGCGCTGCCCGAGACCGGACTGGGCCTGGTCCCCGGCTGGGGCGGCGCGTACATCGTGCCCCGCCTGCTCGGCGTCGAGAAGGCGCTCGACGTCATCCTCACGCGCCCGGCGGCCAACAAGCCGTTCGCCGCGAAGGAGGCGGCGCAGATCGGCCTCATGGACGTCGTGCTCGACCCGGCCGACTTCCTCGAGGAGTCGATCCGCTGGGCCGCGCGCGTGGTCACGGGCGAGGTCGTCGTGGAGCGCCGTGAGCTGGACTCCGCCGAGGTGTGGGACGGCGTCGTCGCCGCCGCGCGCCAGCGCCTCGACACCGTCATCAACCGCTCGCGCCCGGCGCCGTACCGCGCGCTCGACCTGGTCGCGGCCGCCCGCACGGCGTCCCGCGCGGAGGCCTTCGCGGCCGAGGACGAGGCGCTCGCCGACCTCATCATGAGCGACGAGATGCGCGCGTCGGTCTACGCGTTCGGGCTCGTCTCGGGCGGCAAGAAGCCCGTGGGGGCCCCGGACCGGTCGCTCGCGCAGCCGGTCACCCGGGTCGGCATCGTCGGCGCGGGCCTCATGGCCGCGCAGATCGCGATGCTGTTCGCGCAGCGGCTCGGCGTGCCGGTCGTCATGCGGGACCTCGACCAGGAGCGCGTCGACAAGGGTCTGGCCGCGGTGAAGTCCTCCGTCGACCGGCTCACCTCCACGGGCCGCATGAGCGAGTCGGCCGCCTCGCGCCTGCTCGGGTCGATCCACGGCACGACGGACCTGGCCGAGTTCGCGTCCTGCGACCTCGTCATCGAGGCGGTCACGGAGATCCTCGACCTCAAGAAGAAGGTCTTCGCGGAGCTCGAGACGGTCATCGCCCCCACCGCCATCCTGGCGACCAACACGTCGGCGCTGAGCGTGAGCGCCATGGCCGCCGACCTGCAGCACCCCGAGCGCGTGGTCGGGCTGCACTTCTTCAACCCCGTGGCCGCGATGCCGCTGGTCGAGGTGGTCCAGGCGCAGCAGACGTCGCTCGAGGCGCTGGCCACCGGGTTCGCGGTGGCGGCCAAGCTGCGCAAGACGGCCGTCCTCGTGGCGGACCGCCCCGGGTTCGTCGTCAACCGGCTGCTCGTCCTGCTGCTCGGCGCGATCGTCGACGCGGTGGAGAAGGGCACGCCTGTCGAGGTCGCCGACCGCGCGCTGCGGCCCCTGGGCCTGCCGATGCCGCCGTTCGAGCTGTTCGACCTGGTCGGGCCGGCCGTCGGGCTGCACGTCCTGACGTCGCTGCGCGAGGAGCTGGGCGACCGGTTCCCGCGCTCCCCCGGCCTCGAGAAGCTCGTGGCCGAGGGCACGACGGTCGTGCTCCCCGCGAAGGCCAAGGGGCTGCCGAAGCCGGTCGACCCGGCCATCCAGGCCGCGTTCAGCGAGGCGTCCGGCACCCCGCTCGACGAGGCCGCCGTCCTGGACAGCGTGCTGACGGCCCTGACGGTCGAGGTCGGGCACATGCTCGAGGAGGGTGTCGTCGCCACCCCTCAGCAGATCGACCTCTGCATGATCCTCGGCGCCGGCTGGGGCTTCCACCTCGGCGGCCTCACGCCGTACCTGGACCGCACGGGCTACTCCGAGCGCGTCCTGGGTCGCCGGATCCTGCCGGACGGCGTGGCCAACGTCCCGAGCGCCTAGTAGACGCTGAGCCCCCGGTCCCGGAACGTCGCGCGCACGCGCTCGACGAGCTCCGGGGTCGGGGGCTGCGTGTCTCCCAGCTCGTAGCGCATCCCCAGGGCGTCCCACTTGTCGCGCCCCATCTGGTGGAAGGGCAGGACCTCGACGCGCTCGACGACGGGACCCAGCGCCGCGACGTGGTCGGCCACCGCCTCGACGTTCTCCGGCGCGTCGGTCAGGCCGGGCACGAGCACGAACCGGACCCACGTGCGCGTGCCGTGCTCGCGGAGCCGCGCCCCGAAGTCGAGCGTGGGCTGCAGCGCGCGGCCCGTCACGCGTCGGTAGGTGTCCGGCAGGCCCGACTTGATGTCGAGGAGCACGAGGTCGACGTCGTCCAGCATCTCCGGGGTGCACTGAGCGCCCAGGAACCCGGACGTGTCGAGCGTCGTGTGCACGCCCATCGCCTGTGCCCCGCGCAGGAGCCTCCGCACGAACGCGGGCTGCATCAGGGGCTCGCCGCCCGAGATGGTGAGACCGCCGCCCGTCGCCGCGAACACGGTGCGGTACCGCGCGACGCGCGCCAGGATCTCGTCCGCGGTGACGTCGGTCCCCCGGCGCATCTGCATCGTGTCGGGGTTGTGGCAGTACAGGCACTGCAGCGGGCAGCCGGCCAGGAACACCGTGAGCCGGGTCCCGGGACCGTCGACCGCGGTGACCAGCTCCCACGAGTGGACGGACCCGAGGGCCCCGGACCGGACGGCGGCCATCCGGGCCGAGTGCTCGAGCTCGACGGTGGACAGCCCCGCCGTGCCGGCACGGGCCCGCGGCAGGCCCAGGGGCACGGCCGGCGACGCCGGCACGTGCTCCTGGGTTGTCGTCATCTCGCTCACACCGAGCCGTGGAACGTGCGGGACAGCACGTCGAGCTGCTGCTCCCGCGTCAGCCGCACGAAGTTCACGGCGTAGCCGGACACCCGGATGGTCAGCTGCGGGTACAGCTCGGGGTGCTCCATGGCGTCCTCGAGCGTCTCCCGGTTGAGCACGTTGACGTTGAGGTGGTAGCCCGACGACATCATGTACGCGTCGAGCAGCCCGACCAGGTTGGTCACCTGCTCCTCGCGGGTCCGACCCAGCCCGGCCGGGACGACGGACGAGGTCAGCGAGATCCCGTCCATCGCCTCGGCGTAGGGCAGCTTCGCCACCGAGAGCGCCGAGGCGAGCATCCCGTGGGCGTCCCGCCCGTTCATGGGGTTGGCGCCCGGCGCGAACGGCTGTCCGGCGCGGCGGCCGTCGGGGGTCGAGCCCGTCGACTTGCCGTAGACGACGTTCGACGTGATTGTCAGCACGGACTGCGTGTGCACGGCGTCGCGGTACGTCGGGGTCTGGCGGAGCTTGGCCATGAAGGTCTCGACCAGCCACACCGCGATGTCGTCCGCACGGTCGTCGTCGTTGCCGTAGGTCGGGAAGTCGCCGTCGATCTCGTACTCGGTGACCAGCCCGTCGACGGTCCGCACCGGGCGCACCCGGGCGTGCTTGATGGCCGACAGCGAGTCGGCGACGACGGACAGGCCGGCGATGCCGCAGGCCATGGTGCGCAGGATCTCGCGGTCGTGCAGGGCCATCTCGAGGCGCTCGTACGCGTACTTGTCGTGCATGAAGTGCACGCAGTTGAGCGCGTCGACGTAGGTCTCGGCCAGCCAGTCGAGCATCCCGTCCAGCTTGGCGACGACGTCGTCGTAGTCGAGCACGTCGCCCGCGACCACCGGCGCCTGCGGGGCCACCTGCTTGCCCGTGAGCTCGTCGCGACCGCCGTTGATCGCGTAGAGCAGCGCCTTGGCCAGGTTGACCCGCGCGCCGAAGAACTGCATCTGCTTGCCCACCCGCATCGGCGAGACGCAGCAGGCGATAGCGGCGTCGTCGCCCCACGACTCGCGGATCAGGTCGTCCGACTCGTACTGCAGCGCGGACGTGTCGATGGACACCTGCGTGCAGAAGCGCTTGAAGCCGGCGGGCAGGCGGTCGGTCCAGAACACGGTGAGGTTCGGCTCAGGGGCCGGGCCCAGGTTGTAGAGCGTCTGCAGGTAGCGGAACGACGTCCTGGTCACCAGCGGGCGGCCGTCCTGGCCCATCCCGCCGATGGCCTCGGTGACCCACGTGGGGTCGCCGGAGAAGAGCTCGTCGTACTCGGGCGTGCGCAGGAAGCGGACGATGCGCAGCTTGATGACCAGGTCGTCGATGAGCTCCTGCGCGTCCTGCTCCGTGATCAACCCGGCCTCGAGGTCGCGCTGCAGGTAGACGTCGAGGAAGGTCGAGGTCCGGCCCAGCGACATCGCCGCGCCGTTCTGCTCCTTCACCGCGCCGAGGTAGGCGAAGTAGAGCCACTGGACGGCCTCGCGGGCGGTCGCCGCGGGACCGGAGATGTCGTACCCGTAGGACGCGGCCATCACCTTGAGCTCCTGCAGGGCCCGGATCTGCTCGGCGTTCTCCTCGCGGTCCCGGATGATGCGCTCCGACGAGCGCTCCCGGTCCAGGTCGGCGCGGTCCTCACGCTTGGCCGCGATGAGCGCGTCGACGCCGTACAGCGCGACGCGGCGGTAGTCGCCGATGATCCGGCCGCGGCCGTAGGCGTCCGGCAGGCCCGTGATCAGGTGCGCCGACCTCGCCGCGCGGACCGCCGGCGGGTAGACGTCGAAGACCCCGTCGTTGTGGGTCTTGCGGTACTTGGTGAAGATCTCGCCGACGATCGGGTCGGGCGCGACCCCGTAGGTCTCCAGCGCCTTCTCGACCATCCGGTAGCCGCCGTTGGGCATGATCGCGCGCTTGAGCGGGGCGTCGGTCTGCAGGCCGACGATCAGCTCGTGGTGCCGGTCGATGTAGCCGGGCTCGTGCGACGTGATCGTCGAGGGCGTGTGCGGGTCGATGTCGTAGACGCCACGGGCGCGCTCGGCGGGGAACATCGCGGTCAGGCGCGCCCAGAGGGCCGTGGTGCGGGGCGTCGGGCCGGCGAGGAACGCCGCGTCACCGGTGTACGGCGTGTAGTTGCGCTGGAGGAAGTCCCGCACGTCGATCCGGTCCGTCCACGGTCCCGCGGCGAAGCCGTGCCAGGCGGGGTGCTGGGAGGACTCGTGGCGCTGGTTCGCGGACAGGGTGCTGATGGACATCTGGGGCTCCTCCGACGTAGTCGATATCTCGACGCTACGGACGTGGAGGGGCCCCGGCACGGGACCTAAGACCTCAGGTGGGTCAGGGCGTGCGTCCCAGCGCGGCGAGCGTGTCGCGCGCGATGTCCGCCGGGTGCAGCCGCAGCTCGGTGACCAGCTGCTCGCGGGTGGCGTGGTCGAGGAACGCGCGCGGGATGCCGAACGCCTGCACCGGCGTGGCGATGCCGGCCTCCTGCGCCCGCTGGGCGACGTGCGAGCCGAGACCCCCGTCGACGATGCCGTCCTCGATGGTGACGACGTGGTCGTGGTCGCCCACCAGCTTGGTGAGCGCGGCGGACACCGGCAGGGCCCACCGCGGGTCGACGACCGTGGCGCGCACGCCGTGGGCGGCGAGCAGGTCCGCCGTCTCCAGCGCGGTGGGTGCCATGGCGCCGTACCCGACGACCAGCACGTGCGGGGCGTCGGCGGGGCCGTCGTGGCGGGCGAGCACGTCGATGCCGTCCAGCCGGTCGAGGGCCGGCACCGGGTCGACCAGCGCGCCCTTCGGGTAGCGCACCACCGTCGGGGCGTCGTCCACGTCGACCGCGGTGCGCAGCGCGTCGCGCAGCGTCTCCTCGTCGCGGGGGGCGGCCAGCCGCAGGCCGGGCACCACCCCGAGCATCGCCATGTCCCACATGCCGTTGTGGCTCGCGCCGTCGGAGCCCGTGAGCCCGGCCCGGTCGAGCACGAACGTGACGCCCGCCTTGTGCAGGGCGACGTCCATGAGCACCTGGTCGAAGGCGCGGTTGAGGAACGTCGCGTACACCGCGACGACGGGGTGCAGGCCACCGAACGCCATACCGGCGGCCGATGTCGCGGCGTGCTGCTCGGCGATGCCGACGTCGAAGACGCGCTCGGGGAACTCGGCGGCGAACGGGGCGAGGCCGACGGGCTGGAGCATCGCGGCAGTGACGGCGACGACGTCGGGACGCCGGCGCCCGATCCGCAGGAGCTCGTCGGCGAACACGCTGGTCCACTCGAAGCGCGACGGCGCCACGGGCAGCCCGGTCTCGGGGTGGATCTTGCCGACGGCGTGGAACCGGTCGGCGACGTCCTGCTCGGCAGGCACGTAGCCGCGGCCCTTCTCGGTGATGACGTGCACGATCACCGGACCGCCGAACGCCCGCGCGTTGCGCAGCGCCCGCTCGACCGCCTGCACGTCGTGCCCGTCGACGGGGCCGACGTACTTGATGCCGAGGTCCTCGAACATGCCCTGCGGCACCAGGACGTCCTTGATGCCCTTCTTCATGCCGTGCAGCGCGTCGTAGGTCGCGCGCCCGGGGGCGCCGGACCGGCGCAGCGTCCGCTTGCCCCAGGACAGGACGTTCTCGTAGCCGCGCGTGGTGCGCAGCGTGTCGAGGTGGTGGGCGAGGCCGCCGATGGTCGGGGCGTACGAGCGGCCGTTGTCGTTGACGACGATCACGAGCCGGCGGTCCTGGCCCGCGGCGATGTTGTTCAGCGCCTCCCAGGCCATGCCGCCGGTCAGCGCGCCGTCGCCGATCACCGCGACGACGTGCCGGTCGGCCCGCCCCTGGAGCTGGTTCGCCTTGGCGATGCCGTCGGCCCAGCTCAGCGCGGTCGACGCGTGCGAGTTCTCGACGACGTCGTGCGCCGACTCGGCGCGGCTGGGGTAGCCCGAGAGGCCGCCCTTGCTGCGCAGCCGGGAGAAGTCGCGGCGACCCGTGAGGAGCTTGTGCACGTAGGCCTGGTGGCCGGTGTCGAACACCATGGTGTCGAGCGGCGACTCGAAGACGCGGTGCATGGCGATCGTGAGCTCGACGACGCCCAGGTTCGGCCCGAGGTGGCCGCCGGTGCGCGAGACCTGGTCGACGAGGAAGGCGCGGATCTCGGCGGCGAGCTCGTCGGCCTGCGGGGACGTGAGCCGGCGCACGTCGTCCGGGGAGCTGATGTGGTCGAGCTGACCCATGGTGGTGCCTCCTCCGGTGTGCGGCGACGATGCCGCACCGTGCGGACGCCGAAAGCTGTGACCACACTGTAGGCCGACCACGCACGCCGCACCCTCCCGCGCAGGTCAGGCCGGTGTGGAGGCACCGTGAAGACGACCCGCCGAGCGACTACCATGGACCGGAAAGGGGTATACCCATGCGCTTCCTGCCCGGCCACGCGGCCACCTCAGACCTCACCTACGGAGACGTCTTCCTCGTCCCGTCGCGTTCCGAGGTCGCCTCCCGCTTCGACGTCGACCTCACGGCCGTCGACGGCACCGGCACCACCGTCCCCATCGTCGTCGCCAACATGACCGCCGTCGCCGGCCGCCGGATGGCGGAGACGGTCGCCCGCCGCGGCGGCATCACGGTCCTCCCCCAGGACGTCCCGACGGACGTCGTCGCCGAGGTGGTCTCCTCGGTCAAGGCGCGGCACACCGTGATCGAGAGCGCGGTCGTCGTCAGCCCGCACGACACCGTGCACACGGCGCTCACCCTGATCGGCAAGCGCGCGCACGGCGCGGCGGTCGTCGTCGAGGACGGCAAGCCCGTCGGCGTCGTCACCGAGGCGGACTGCGGCGGCGTCGACCGGTTCACGCAGGTGTCCGAGGTGATGAGCGCCCAGCCCACCACGGTCGACCTCGCGGTCGTCGAGCAGGGCGGCCTGCGCGGCCTCGAGGCCGCCTTCGAGCAGCTGCACGCCTCGCGCCGCAAGTTCTCCCCCGTCGTCCGCGACGGCGAGCTCGTCGGCGTGCTCACGCAGGTCGGCGCGCTGCGCTCGTCGATCTACCAGCCGGCGCTGGACGCGGACGGGCGCCTGCGCGTCGCCGCGGCCGTCGGCATCAACGGCGACGTCAAGCAGAAGGCCCTCGAGCTGCTCGAGGCCGGCGTGGACGTGCTCGTGGTCGACACCGCGCACGGACACCAGCGCAAGATGCTCGACGCGCTCGGTGCCGTGCGCTCCCTCGACCCGCAGGTGCCGGTCGTCGCGGGCAACGTCGTCACGGCCGAGGGCACGCGCGACCTCATCGCCGCCGGCGCGGACATCGTCAAGGTCGGCGTCGGCCCCGGCGCCATGTGCACCACGCGCATGATGACGGCGGTCGGCCGACCGCAGTTCTCCGCGGTGCTCGAGTGCGCCGCCGCGGCTCGCGCGCTCGGCAAGCACGTCTGGGCCGACGGCGGCGTGCGCCACCCCCGCGACGTCGCGCTCGCGCTGGCCGCCGGCGCGTCGCAGGTGATGGTCGGCTCCTGGTTCGCCGGCACGCACGAGTCGCCCGGTGACCTGCACGAGGACGGCAACGGCCGCCTCTACAAGGAGAGCTTCGGCATGGCGTCGGCGCGCGCCGTCGCCGCCCGGACCCGCGGCGGCTCGGCGTTCGACCGCGCGCGCAAGGGTCTGTACGAGGAGGGCATCTCGTCCTCGCGCATGTTCCTGGACCCCCGCCGGCCGGGCGTCGAGGACCTCATCGACACCATCACCGCGGGTGTCCGGTCCGCGGCCACCTACGTGGGCGCCTCGTCGATCGACGAGCTCCACGAGCGCGCGGTCGTGGGCATCCAGTCGGCCGCGGGCTACGAGGAGGGGCGCCCGCTGCCCGACGGCTGGTGACCGGCATGCGCCCCGTCCTGGTGATCACGCACGCCCCGCACGAGGGTCCCGGGCTCATCGCGCGCGGGCTCGACGCGCCGATCCGGGTCCGCACCGTCCTCGACCTCGACGACGCGCGGCTCCCCGCGCTCGACGAGGTCTCCGGTGTCGTCGTGATGGGCGGACCGATGGACGCCGACGACGTGCCCGGCCACCCCGGTCTCGCGGCCGAGCGCGCGCTGCTCGCGGCCGCGGTCGACGCCGACGTCCCGGTGCTGGGCGTCTGCCTCGGCATGCAGCTGCTCGCCCTCGCGCTCGGTGCACGGCTGCACCTGCGCGCTGCGACCGAGATCGGCTTCGCACCGGTCGACATCGACGCGGAGGACGCGGTGCTCGGCGCGCTCGGCACGCGACCGACCGTGCTGCACTGGCACTCCGACACGGTCGACCTACCCCCGGGCGCGACGCTGCTGGCCTCGACCGACGCCACGCCCGTGCAGGCGTTCCGGGCCGGCAGCGCGCTCGGCCTCCAGTTCCACCCGGAGCTCGACGCCGGGATGCTCGACCTCTGGCTGGCGACGCCCGACATGGTCGGCGAGCTGTCGCCGGACGAGATCGACGAGATCCGTTCCGCCGGCGCCCGGCACCTGCCCGGCCTCGTCCCCGCGGCGGAGAAGATGTTCGCGGGCTTCGGCGAGCTCGTCCGGACGCGCGGATGACCGACCCGACCGGAGAGGTCCGTGGGGCGCGCGCGGAGCTCCTCGACCTGTGCGCGAGCGGCCTCGACTGGCGCGTCGACCCCGCCCGCGTGCTCGAGGACCCGACGGCGGCGCGACCCGCCGCCGTGCTCGTCCTCTTCGGCCGGCTGGACGCCCTGCCCGCCCGGACGGCCGCCCCGGCCGTCGCCGGGGACCTCGACGTGCTCCTGCAGCGCCGCTCGGGCACCCTGGGGCACCACGCCGGGCAGATCGCGTTCCCGGGTGGCCGGCTCGAGCCGACCGACGCCGGTCCGCGGGAGGCGGCGCTGCGGGAGGCCGTCGAGGAGGTGGGCCTCGACCCGTCCGGTGTCGAGGTGCTGGGCACCCTGCCGCCGCTGCCGGTCCCGGTGAGCAACCACCTGGTCACGCCCGTGCCGGCCTGGTGGACCCGTCCGTCGGTCGTCGCCGCGGTCGACCACGCCGAGACGGTCGACGTGTTCCGCGTGCCCGTGGCCGACCTGCTCGACCCCGCCAACCGTGCCAGCGTCGAGCACTCGCGGTGGGGCCGGACCGTCCGCACGCCCGCGTTCACCGTGGACGGCACGCTCGTCTGGGGATTCACCGGCATCGTGCTCGCCCGCATGTTCGACGCGCTCGGCTGGGCCGTGCCCTACGACGTGCACCGCACGGTCTCGGCGCGCTGACGTGGTCCATCCCGTCCCCGAGGTCGAGGTCACGGAGCAGCTGGCCCGCACGCTCCTGGCCGAGCAGCACCCCGACCTCGCCGGCCTGCCGCTGACCTGGGCCGGCACGGGCTGGGACAACGCCCTGTGGCGGGTGGGCGACCACCTCGCCGCGCGGTTCCCGGTACGCGAGCTCGCGGCGTCCCTGGTCAGCCACGAGCAGCAGTGGCTGCCGGTGCTCGCCCCGCGCCTGCCCGTCGACGTGCCCGTCCCGGTCCGCGTCGGCCTGCCGTCGGCCGGCTATCCGTGGACGTGGAGCGTCGTGCCGTGGTTCGACGCGGTCCCGGCGCACCACACTCCGGTGGTCGGTCGGACCGCGTGGGCTCCCGCGCTCGCCGACGTCTTCCTCGCGCTGCACCGCCCCGCGCCCGACGACGCGCCCGTCAACCCGTTCCGCGGGGTCCCGGTCGCCCCGCGGGAGCCCGCGCTGCGGGAGCGCCTCGACGCGCTGGCCCTGCCACTGGGCGACCGGATCCTCGAGCGGTGGCGGGAGCTGGTCGACGCACCCGGCTGGGACGGCCCGGCGCTCTGGCTGCACGGCGACCCGCACCCGGCGAACCTGCTGGTCCACGACGGACGCCTGCGCGCGGTCATCGACTTCGGCGACGTGACGTCCGGCGACCCGGCGTCGGACCTGTCCACGGCGTGGCTGACGTTCGACGCCGAGGGCCGCGCGGCCTTCCGGGACCGGCTGGCGTACGACGACGCGACGTGGCGGCGCGCGCAGGCCTGGGCGCTGCACATGGCGGTCACCCTGCTGATGCACCCCGTCGACCACCCGACGCTCGCCGAGATCGGCCGGCACGGGGTCGCGCAGGCGCTCGCCGACGACTGAGCCGCCTATCCTCGATCCGAGAGATCGGAGCCGAGGTCATGAGCACCGCACTGATCGTCGTGGACGTGCAGAACGACTTCTGCGAGGGCGGGTCCCTCGCCGTCCCGGGCGGGTCGCGGGTCGCCGCGGACATCTCCGCCTACGTCGCCGAGCACCCCGACGCGTACGAGCTGGTCGTCGCCACCCGGGACTGGCACGCCCCCCTGCCCGACACCAACGCCGGGCACTTCGCCGCCGGCGGCGACCCGGACTACGTCCACACCTGGCCGGTGCACTGCGTGGCGCACACCCCGGGCGCGGAGTACCACCCCGACCTCCGGCTGCCGGCCGACCGCCTGGTCGAGGTGGTGAAGGGCGAGTCGCGTCAGGACTACTCGGGATTCGAGGGGCGCATCCTCGGGGCCGCACCGGACGACAAGGACCTCGCGACGACCCTGCGCCGGCACGCCGTCGACCGGGTCGACGTCGTCGGCCTGGCCACCGACTACTGCGTGCGCGCCACCGCCCTGGACGCCCTGCACGCCGGGTTCGAGGTCCGCGTGCTGCCCGACCTCGTCGCCGGCGTGGCACCGGAGTCGTCGGTCGCGGCGCTCGACGAGCTCGCCGCTGCGGGCGTGGACGTCCGACCGGGAGCGTGACCGGGACCGCTGGCTGAGCCCTACCCGACCGCCACCGACGCGACGATGTCGTCGACGCCCGCGACGAGGCTCACGTCGGTCACCGATACCCCGGCGGGGAGCAGGGCAGCCAGGTCGATCCTGCGAGCGGCCATCGCCGCGATCCTCGGTCGGAACGGTGCGACGAGCGCGCTGACGATCGGGTTGCTGCTGGAGATGTCGGCGTCGCGGATCGAGAGCACCAACGCGTCGTCGATCCGCGCCTCGGCCGTGACCTCGACGGCCGCGCGCACGACGCTCCTCTTCACCTTGGCCTCCGCTCGCACGGACAGTGCGCGCGGCCCGAGGTTCTCGAGCTGGAGGTCGAGGGCGGTCAGCGTGAAGCCCCGCTTCGCGAGCTCGGCCCCGAGCACCGTCCGCGCCGCGGCGACGATCTCCCGACGGGGCGCGGAGATCCGAGCCGTCCCCACCACCGGGTCGCTCTCCGACGGCGGTTGCACCTCGATGAACAGCTGGTCCGTCGAGCTGGTGGCCCAGGCGAAGGGAACGCCGCTCGCGGCGACGTCGACCTGCACGGGCACACCCTCGACGGACACCGGGTGCGCGACGACCTCGAGCCTGCGCAGGACCGCCCGGTCGCGGTGCGTGACCTCGACGGAGGCGAGGCGCACGGGCTCGGACCCGTCGACCCCGACGGCGACGCCCGAGAGGTCGACGGCCAGAGCGGCGATGTCGGCGCCGTCGAGCGACGCGGTGACGTCGACCTGGTCCAGCCCGCGAGCACCGGGCGGTGCGTAGGTCGAGATCAGCTCCCTGACCCGGGCCACAAGATCGGCGTCGCTGGTGGGCCGCGGGGCCGACCCGAACGGGACGTGGCGCTCATCGGTCATCTGGCGAGGCTAGGCCGCGGCGTCCGCCCCCACAACGCGTGGCGCGCCCTCAGGGGCCCGGCAGCACCGGCATACGCTTCTTCTTCAGGTTCTCGCGGACCACCCACGCCACATCGGGGTCTGGCGAGTCCGTGAGCGGGAGGAACGCGGCCAGGCCGCGCTCGGGATCGGCAGCCACGGCGACGCTCCAGCAGTAGCCCAGCGCCTGGCGCAGCGTGCGCATCTCGGGCGACCGTCGACCTGCGTCCGCGCTCGACGCGAGCAACCCCGTGGCGCTCGCACAGGCCGCCAGCGCCGTGCGCGCCGTCTCGCGGTCGTGCAGCAGGCGGGGCTCACACAGCGCCGCCACGGCCGCACGCCGCACGAGCGCCGGTCCGTCGGCGGCCCAGCTCGCCATGGTGGACCGGAGCAGCTCGGGGTCGGCATCACCCACCCGCTGCCACGCCATCGCGACGGCCTCCCTGACCCGCCACGAGCCGTCCTCGGCGAGGACACGGAGGCGCGCGACGGCCGACGCGCGCTCGTCGGCGAGCACCCTGGCCGCCAGCGCGACCGTCGCGCACATGCGCCGGAACTCGTCCGGGTCGCTCAGCAGCGCGTCCACGAGCTCCGGGGACGCGCCCACCTGCGCGAACGCCTGCACCAGCTCGAGGTCCGCCCGGGGACCGGGCAAGCCGCTGTGCGCGTCGAGGTACGCCACGACCGCGGCGTCGTCGAGACCACCCAACGCGGCGGCATGCAGGGCTCGGCGGCTCGTCACGGGCTCATCCCACACCCGGGCCCGCGCCGGCGCACGGGCCCTCGGTCCCCGGCACAGACGCGTGGAGCCCGGCCCCTCGGGGGGCCGGGCTCCACGGGAGCGCCGCGTCAGGCCGTGACGAGCGAGCGCAGCACGTACTGCAGGATGCCGCCGTTGCGGTAGTAGTCCGCCTCGCCGGGGGTGTCGATGCGCAGCACCGCGTCGAACGCGACGACCGTGCCGTCGGCCTTCGTCGCCGTCACGGCCAGCGTGCTCGGCGTCGTGCCCTCGTTGAGTGCCGTGACGCCCGTGATGTCGAACGTCTCGGTGCCGTCCAGGCCGAGCGAGTCGGCCGACTCGCCCTCCGGGAACTGCAGCGGCAGCACGCCCATCCCGATGAGGTTGGAGCGGTGGATCCGCTCGAAGCTCTCCGTGATGACSGCCTTGACGCCCAGCAGGCTGGTGCCCTTGGCGGCCCAGTCRCGSGASGAGCCGGAGCCGTACTCCTTGCCGCCGAGGACGACGAGCGGGATGCCGGCSGCCTGGTAGGCCTGCGCGGCGTCGTAGATCGACGACTGCTCGCCCGTGAGGAGGTTCATGGTGAACCCGCCCTCGACGCCGGGGACCAGCTGGTTGCGCAGGCGGATGTTGGCGAACGTGCCGCGGATCATGACCTCGTGGTTGCCGCGGCGCGAGCCGTAGGAGTTGAAGTCGCGACGACCGACGCCGTGCTCGGCCAGGTAGAGGCCGGCGGGGCTGTCCGCCTTGATCGAGCCGGCCGGGCTGATGTGGTCGGTGGTCACCGAGTCGCCCAGCTTCGCCAGCACGCGCGCGCCGTGGAAGTCGACGACGGGGGCGGGCTGCGCCGGCATCCCGTCGAAGTACGGGGGCTTGCGGACGTAGGTCGAGTCCTCGTCCCACTCGAACGTGTCACCCTCGGGCGTCGGCAGCGCGCGCCACCGGTCGTCGCCGGTGAACACGTCGGCGTAGTCCTTGGTGAACATCGCGCGGTCGATCGACGCGTCGATCGTGGACTGCACCTCGTCCGGCGTCGGCCAGATGTCCCGCAGGAAGATCGGCTGCCCGGCCTCGTCGCGGCCCAGCGGGTCCGACTCGAAGTCGAAGTCCATCGTCCCGGCCAGCGCGTACGCGATGACCAGCGGCGGGGACGCCAGGTAGTTCATCTTGATGTCGGGGTTGATGCGCCCCTCGAAGTTGCGGTTGCCGGAGAGCACCGCGGCCACGGCGAGGTCGTGCTCCTGCACGGTCTCCGAGACCTTCTCGTCCAGCGGACCCGAGTTGCCGATGCACGTGGCGCAGCCGTAGCCCACCAGGTGGAAGCCCAGCTTCTCGAGGTACGGCCAGAGGCCTGCCTTCTCGTAGTAGTTGGTCACCACCTGCGAGCCGGGCGCCATCGACGTCTTGACCCACGGCTTTGCCGTGAGGCCCTTCTCGACGGCCTTCTTGGCGACCAGCGCCGCGGCGATCATCACCGACGGGTTCGACGTGTTGGTGCAGCTCGTGATCGACGCGATCGCGACCGCGCCGTGGAACAGGTCGAACGACCGGCCCTGCGTGTCGGTCGTCGGGTACACGCGCATGGCCGACGACGTGATCGCGGGCGAGTCGGACGCGGGGAACGACTCGCGCTCGGCCTCGTCGACCCCGTTGGTGACCTCGGGCGCGTAGGTGGGCAGGTCGCGCTGGAACTGCTCCTTGGCCCGCGACAGCTCGATGCGGTCCTGCGGGCGCTTCGGGCCCGCGATCGACGGGACGACCGTCGACAGGTCGAGCTCGAGGTACTCGGAGAACACCGGCTGGACGTAGCTGTCCTGCGTCGGGTCCAGCCACATGCCCTGCTCCTTGGCGTACGCCTCGACGAGCGCGAGCTGCTCCTCGGAGCGCCCGGTCAGGCGCAGGTACTCGATCGTCACGGAGTCGATCGGGAAGATCGCGGCGGTCGAGCCGAACTCGGGGCTCATGTTGCCGATGGTGGCGCGGTTGGCCAGCGGCACGGCCGCGACGCCCTCGCCGTAGAACTCGACGAACTTGCCGACGACGCCGTGCTGGCGCAGCTTCTGCGTGATCGTGAGCACGATGTCGGTCGCGGTGACGCCCAGCGGGATGGTGCCGGTCAGCTTGAAGCCGACGACGCGCGGGATGAGCATCGACACGGGCTGGCCCAGCATGGCCGCCTCGGCCTCGATGCCGCCGACGCCCCAGCCCAGCACGCCCAGGCCGTTGACCATCGTGGTGTGCGAGTCGGTGCCGACGCAGGTGTCGGGGTAGGCCTTGCCGTCGCGGACCATGACCACGCGGGCCAGGTACTCGATGTTGACCTGGTGCACGATGCCGGTGCCCGGCGGGACGACCTTGAAGTCGTCGAACGCGGTCTGGCCCCAGCGCAGGAACTGGTAGCGCTCGCGGTTGCGCTCGTACTCCAGCTCGACGTTGCGCTCGAAGGCGTCGGCGCGGCCGGCGACGTCGATCTGCACCGAGTGGTCGATGACCAGCTCGGCGGGTGCGAGGGGGTTGATGCGGCTCGCGTCGCCACCCAGGTCGACGACGGCCTCGCGCATGGTGGCCAGGTCGACCACGCAGGGCACGCCGGTGAAGTCCTGCATGATCACGCGGGCCGGCGTGAACTGGATCTCCGTGTCGGGCTGGGCGTCCGGGTCCCACCCGGCCAGGGCCCGCACGTGGTCGGCGGTGATGTTGGCGCCGTCCTCGGTGCGCAGGAGGTTCTCCGCGAGCACCTTGAGGCTGAACGGGAGCTTCTCCACACCCGGCACGGCCGAGAGCCGGAAGATCTCGTACGAAGAGTCACCGACCTCCAGTGTTCCCTTCGAACCGAAGCTGTCGACGCTGCTCACGGGGGGCTCCTTCGCTGGCGAGTCTGCCGGTGGTGCTGCCGGGGATGGGGGTCACCCGGACCGCGGGGCGGTGCGACGTCCCGGCCTACGGCGGCCGGCGTCGCAAATTATCTCGACATCAAGATACATGCTCGCGGGCCCCCGCGCACGCGCGTCCACGTCGGCGTGGCGCGTGCGTGGGGGCCCGGCGTCGACGCGTGGGTCAGTGCTGGGCGGCCTCGGCGTCGACCGCGTCCTGCGCCTTGCGCTCCGCCTCGATCGCACGCTGGTGCGAGCGCGGGTCGTAGTCGGGCGTCCCCTGCTTGTGCAGCTCCTGGGTCACCAGCCGCTTGGCCTCGGCCAGCCGGCTGACCGCGTCCTTCTCGCTCACCGTGCCGCTCCCTCCTGCCGGGCCGCGCGGTCCGGCGATGCCGTCCACGCTAGCCCGGTGCCCCGCGGGCCGCACCCACTCAGCGCGTCAGGACGGCGACCGCCTCGAGGTGGTGGGTCATGGGGAAGAGGTCGTACGCCTGCAGGTCCGCCAGGGCGTACCCGGCGTCGGCGAACAGCTGGATGTCCCGCGCGAGCGCCGCCGGGTCGCAGGCCACGTAGACCACGCGCTCGGGGCGCAGCTCGGCGATGCCCGCCACGACCTTGCGCCCCGCTCCGGTGCGCGGGGGGTCGAGGACCACGGCGTCGGCGTGCACGACGTCGGAGTCCGCGTCCACCCGGCCCGACAGCACCTGGGCGACGTCGCCGGAGTGGAGCTCGACGTTGGCGCGCGAGTGCAGGTTGCGTCGGGCGTCCTTCACGGCACGCGCGTCCCCCTCCACGGAGACGACCTCGCCGGTCTCTCCCACGGCGTCGGACAGCGGCGCGGTGAACAGCCCGGCACCCGAGTAGAGGTCGAGCACGGCCGCCCCGTCGACGTCCCCGAGCCCGGCCAGCACGGCGGCGACGAGCAGGTCCGGGGCCTCGCGGTGGACCTGCCAGAACCCCGCGCCCGCCACGCGGAAGTCGTAGCCGACCTCGCCGTGCTGCACGTGCTCCTTCACGGCCGTGCGGGCGTTGGGGCGGCCGTCCATGCGGCCGCGGCCCACGTCGAACGGCGCACCGTCGACGAGCACGAGGGGCGTGTCACCGCTGGACGGTGCGATCGCCTCGACCCGCGCGCCCCCGGTCCAGCGCCGACCGAAGAGGTCGAGCGCCGCGATCGCCTCGTTGGCCAGCGGCATGGAGTCGAGCAGGTGGATGTCGTGCGACCGGTAGCCGTGCATGCCGGCGCGGCCTTCGGCGTCGGTCACCAGGTCGATCCGGGTGCGCCAGCCGAGGCCGCCGCGCTCGTCGTCGCCGGGCGCCGCCTGCACGGGCACGTCGAGGTCCAGCTTGGCCAGCCGGCGCAGCTGCTCGGCCAGCACCGCGGCCTTCCACGCCCGCTGGGCGGGCAGCGCGACGTGCGCGAGCTCTCCCCCACCGACGCCCCCGGGACCCGCGGCCGGCCAGGCGGACTCCACCCGGTCGGGGGACGCCTCGAGGATCTCGACGGCGTCCGCGCGCCAGAACTTGGCGGTCTCGCCGGCGTCCGTGAGCCGCGCCCGGACCCGCTCCCCCGGCAGCGTGTGCCGGACGAAGATCACGCGTCCCTCGTGCCGGGCCACGCAGTGCCCGCCGTGGGCCACCGGCCCGATCTCGAGCTCGACGAGGTCGAGCGAGCGGTCGTCGGACGTCTCAGTAGCCACGCGGAACGGTACCCCGGACCGGGTCCTCCAGCCCCGTCTGCCCCTCGGAGGACGCCAGCTGCCACGGCACCGAGGCGACCACGACGCCCGGCGTGAAGAGCAGCCGGCCCTTGAGCCGCAGCGCGCTCTGGTTGTGCAACAGCTGCTCCCACCAGTGCCCGACCACGTACTCGGGGATGTACACGACCACGAGGTCGCGCGGGCTGTCGCGCCGGATCGAGCGGACGTAGGTCAGCACGGGCCGCGTGATCTCGCGGAACGGGGAGTCGAGCACGCGCAGCGGCACCGGGATGTTCAGCGCCTCCCACTGCGCGCGCAGCGCGACGACGTCCTCGGGGTCCACCCCGACGGTGACCGCCTCGAGCACCTGCGGTCGCGAGGCGCGGGCGTACGCCAGGGCGCGCATGGTCGGCCGGTGCAGGTGCGAGACCAGCACGATCGCGTGCACCCGGCTGGGCAGCGCGCGGGCGGACTCCGCGTCGGCGCCGAGCGCKAGCTCCTCCCGGACCAGCGCGTAGTGCCGGTGGATCGACTGCATGAGCACGAACACGACCACCATGGCCAGGATCGCGATGTACGCGCCGTGCGTGAACTTGGTGATGAGGACGACGACGAGCACGGTCGCGGTCATCACCAGGCCGACCGAGTTGATGATCCGGGACCGCTTCATCTGCGACCGGGTGGCCGGGTCCGGCTCGGTGCGCAGGTGCCGCGTCCAGTGCCGGACCATGCCCAGCTGGCTCACGGTGAACGACACGAACACGCCGACGATGTACAGCTGGATCAGGCGGGTGACCTCGGCGTCGAACGCGATGATCAGCACGATCGCGACCAGCGCGAGGGTGACGATGCCGTTGGAGTACGCGAGCCGGTCGCCGCGGGTGTGCAGCTGCCGCGGCAGGTAGCCGTCGCGCGCGAGGATCGAACCGAGCACCGGGAAGCCGTTGAACGCCGTGTTGGCGGCGAGCACGAGGATCAGGCCCGTGACGATCGCCACGAAGACCGCCATCCAGGGCGCGCTCTGGAACACCGCCGAGGACAGCTGGCTGATCACGGGGTGCTGGACGTAGGACGTGCCCACGGGCTCGCCGTTCTCCAGCAGCTGGGTCTGCGGGTCGTCGGCGAACATCACGCCGGTCGCGCGGGCGAGCAGCAGGATCGACATGATCATCGTGATCGAGAGGCCGCCGAGCAGCGCGAGCGTGGTGGCGGCGTTCTTGGACTTCGGCTTCTTGAACGCGGGCACGCCGTTGCTGATGGCCTCGACACCGGTGAGCGCGGCACAGCCCGACGCGAACGCGCGCAGGATGAGGAAGAAGCCGGCGAGGCCGGTGAGGCCCTGGTCGAAGGCGGCGGACGGGGCCAGCTCGAACTTCGCGCTCTCGGCCATCGCCAGGTTGCCGGTGAACAGCTGGATCGCGCCGACCAGCGCGACCGCGCCGATCGCGAACATGAACAGGTAGACCGGGATGGCGAAGAGGCTCCCGGACTCCTTGACCCCGCGCAGGTTGGCGATGGTCAGCAGGACCACGAGCCCGACCGCGAACGCCGCCTCGTGCCCGCGCAGGGGCGGGAACGCCGTGGCGGCGTACTGGGCTCCCGACGAGATCGACACGGCGACCGTCAGCACGTAGTCGACCAGCAGGGCGCTCGCCACGGTCACGCCGGCGTTGGGGCCGAGGTTGGTGGTGGCCACCTCGTAGTCACCGCCGCCGGACGGGTACGCGTGCACGTTCTGCCGGTACGACGCGACGACGACCACCATCACGAAGACCACCGCGAGGCCGACCCACGGGGAGACGACGAGGGCGGCGGCGCCGGCCAGCGAGAGCGTCAGCAGGATCTCGTCGGGCGCATAGGCCACCGACGAGAGTGCGTCCGACGCGAACACCGGGAGCGCGATGCGCTTCGGCAGGAGCGTGTGGCCGAGCAGGTCGCTGCGGACGGGACGTCCGAGCAACAGGCGTTTGGCGGCATCCGAGAGGTCCGACACGATGCGCAATGCTAGGCCCGCCCGGGGCCCTCCACACCACAGGCCACGATGCGCGCGCCGGACGGGTGCAGCACGGTATAGCGTGCCGCACTGTGCACTTCGTGATCATGGGCTGCGGCCGGGTGGGGGCGACGCTCGCCAAGAGCCTCGAGGACAACGGCCACTCCGTGTCTGTCATCGACCAGAACCCCGAGGCGTTCCGTCGCCTGGTGGACTTCGGTGGCAACAAGGTCACGGGTCTCGGCTTCGACCGCGACACGCTCACGCAGGCCGGCATCGAGGACGCCTTCGCCTTCGCCGCGGTGTCCGACGGCGACAACTCCAACATCCTGGCGGCGCGCGTCGTGCGCGAGACGTTCGGCATCGAGAACGTGGTCGCTCGCATCTACGACCCGCACCGGGCCGAGATCTACCAGCGGCTCGGCATCCCGACCGTCGCCACGGTCCGCTGGACCGCCAACCAGGTGCTGCGCCGCCTGCTGCCCATGGGCGCGACGGATGAGTACCGCGACGCGTCCGGCCAGATCCAGCTCTCCCAGATCGACATCCACGAGGGCTGGGTGGGCAAGCCGCTCCGCGTCCTCGAGGAGGCCAGCGGCGCCCGCGTCGCCTACGTCACCCGCTACGGCGACGGCATCCTGCCGACGTCCACCACCGTCCTGCAGGAGAACGACACCGTGCACGTGCTCATGCGGGCGGACACGTCCGCCCTGGTCGAACGGGTCCTCACCACGCCGCCGGCGGTGGAGGCATGAGGGTCGTCATCGCGGGCGCCGGTTCCGTCGGACGCTCCATCGCGCGCGAGCTGCTGGGCCACGCGCACGAGGTCACGCTCATCGACCGGCAGCCCTCCGCGATGCGCGTCTCGCAGGTGGCCGACGCCGAGTGGCTGCTCGCCGACGCCTGCGAGCTGCCCACCCTGCGCCAGGTCAAGGCCGACGAGGCCGACGTGGTCGTGGCGGCGACCGGCGACGACAAGGCGAACCTCGTCATCTCGCTGCTGGCCAAGACCGAGTTCGGCGTCCCCCGCACGGTCGCGCGCGTGAACAACCCGAAGAACGAGTGGATGTTCGACGAGGCCTGGGGCGTGGACGTCGCCGTCTCGACGCCGCGGATCATGACGGCGATGGTCGAGGAGGCCGTCACGGTCGGCGACCTCGTGCGGATCTTCACGTTCCACCAGTCCCGCGCGGACATCCTCGAGCTCACCCTGCCCGAGGACTCGCCGCTCGCCGGCGTGCGCGTCGGTCAGATCGAGTGGCCCGCCGACACGGTGCTCGCCTGCATCGTGCGGGACGCGCGCCCGATCGCCCCCAGTGCGGACGACACGCTCGAGGGCCGCGACGAGCTGCTGTTCGTCACGGCTCGGGAAGCGGACGAGGCCGAGCTGGAAGCGCTGCTGACCCGCGGACCAGCGACCAGCTGAGCCACAGCGTCAGCGCGGTGAGCGGCAGCCCCATCGCCAGCTTCGCCGTGCCTAGCCACGCGACCTGGTCGGCCAGGTAGAGCGGCACCTGCACGACGAGCCGCAGCGCGAACATGGCCACCCAGGGCCACGTCGCCAGCGCGTAGCGACGACGCAGCGCGGGGTCGGCACGCCACGCGACGGCGGCGCCCCACGAGCCGTTGCTCGACAGCGGACCCTCGGGACGGAACAGGCCCATCACGAGCCCGACGAGCGGCCAGCCCACGAGGATCGACACGAGCGTCCCGACGAGGTAGACGACGTTGACCCACAGTCCGTACGCGAAGTAGTTCGAGGCGTCCCCGGACCGCCAGGCCCAGATCACGCCGATCCCGACCCCGAGCAGCCCGGAGAACGCCTGGGTCACGGGCGTGCGCTGCACGAGCCGGACGATCACGGCGACGACGGCCGCCGCCGAGGCGGCGATCAGCGCGGGCGCGAGCCGCTGACCGGACGCGATGAACACGACGACGAACAGCAGGCCGGGCGCGACGGACTCGACGACCCCGCGCACCCCGCCGACCGCATCGGCCGCGGAGAACTGCTCGGCCGTGAGCGCGCGCATCCCGCGCAGGCCACCCTCCTCGGGCGGCACCACGTCGTCGAGGGCGTCGAGCGGTCGCTCCGGGTCACTCACCGGGACGCGGCCGCAGCTCGTAGCGCGGGTTGAACACGGTGCGCCGGCCGTCGATCAGGCACACGAGGCCCTCGATCTTCAGGCGCCGGCCCGGGGTGACGCCGGCGATCTCGCGCCGGCCCAACCAGACCAGGTCCAGCGAGCCGCTGCCGTCGTAGAGCTCGGCCTCGAGCGCGGGCACGCCGTCCCGCGGGCGCAGCGTGACCGACCGGATGACGCCCGAGACGCTCGCACGCGAGCGGTCCGACAGCTGGTCGACGGGCGTGCACCCGACGGACCGGTGCGCGTCGGCGCGCTCCTCGTCGGCCTCGATCTCGGCCTGGGACGCGACGGCCTTCTTCAGCCGTTCCTTCAGGCTCATCGGGTCTCCGTGATCTCAGGGCCCCGGGTCAGGGGGTCGAAGTCCGGGGCGGCGGGCTGCTCCTGGTCGGCCTCGGCGGCCTCCAGGTTCGGGGTGCCCGGGCCGGGCAGCCGCAGCGTGAGCAGGTCGCGGGGCGGGCGCGCGTCGGTGCCGCGCACCACGACGATGCCGGCGAAGACCTGCTCGAGGGCGGTCGCGGCCGCCGGGTCCACGGCGGCCCGTCCGGTCACCACGCCGCGGACGAACCAGCGCGGGCCGTCGGCACCGATGAACCGGGCGGGGCGGTGGCCGGTGCGGCCCTCGGGCGTCCGGACCGGCAGGCGGGCCAGCAGCTCGCGGCCGAACGGGCCGGGCAGGTCGTCGGCGGACCCGCCCTGCTGCGTCACGGACTCCGCGATCTCCGAGCGGATCTCGTCCCAGATCCCCTCGGTGCGCGGGGCGGCGAAGGCCTGCACCTGCAGCGAGGAGCCGTCGAGCAGGATCGACGCCGCCGACACCACGTCGGTCGCCTTGTCGATCTCCATCCGGAGCTCCATACCCTGCACGCCCGGGAGCAGGATCGCGCCCAGGTCTACGCGGGGCACGTCGTCGTCCACCTGCGAGGCGTCCCACGGGCCGCCGGTGCGCTCGATCACCTCGGGCGCGTCGGTGCTCGTCTCGTCGGCAGCCTCGGTCGCCGCGTCGGTGCCGGCTTCCGTCTCCACCGCGTCATCGGTGGCGGGATCCTTCCCACCACGCCGGAACAGCGCCACGTGCTCACTCCTCTTCGACGCGCTCGCGCGCATCAGTTGCCTACAAGTCGACAGTAGTCCCGACCTACGCGGTCGGTGCAGCCTTCCAGCCGCCGCTGGAGCCGAAGCCGCCGGCACCGCGGTGGGAGCCGGGCAGGTGCTCGACCTCCACGAAGCGGACGCGCTCGACGCGCTGCACCACGAGCTGCGCGATCCGGTCGCCGCGGTGGAGCTCGAGCGCGTGCTCCACGTCGGTGTTCAGCAAGGTCACGGCGATCTCGCCGCGGTAGCCGGCGTCGACCGTGCCCGGCGCGTTGACGATGGTGAGCCCGTGGCGCATGGCCAGGCCGGACCGGGGGTGCACGAACGCGGCGAACCCGTCGGGCAGGGCGATGGCCACGCCCGTGGGGACCGTCACACGTCCCTGCGGCGGGATGACGACGTCGATCCTGGAGACCAGGTCGGCGCCGGCGTCGCCCGGGTGCGCGTATGCGGGTGCAGGAAGGTCGGGGTCGAGGCGCAGCAGGAGCACCTCGGTGCTGGGATCGGCCGTCACGGGGCCAGACCCTACCCGCCGGATGGGATGCTGGGTGCATGCCCGACGCCCCGCACCGCTCCCGGCTGCCCACCGCCGCTCCGTACGCCGAGCGCCTCTGGCTCGGCCCGCTCGGCTGGGTGCTCCTGGTGGTCTTCGCGGTCATGATGTCGATCGCGTTCCTGCCGGTCGACGTCCGCCTCGCCCTGGTGGTCGGCGTCGCGGTGGTCGGGGCCGGCGCGGCGCTCCTGGCCGTGGCCGCGCCCCGGGTAGAGGTCCGCGACGGGACGTTCCGCGCGGGCGACGCGCACATCCCGGTCGCGCTGCTCGGCCCGGCCGTGGCGCTCGACGCCGCGGCGACCAAGACCGAGCTCGGGCCGCGCCTCGACGCGCGGGCGCACCTCGTGCTGCGCGGCTGGATCCACACCGCGGTCCGGGTCGAGCTGCGCGACCCCGCGGACCCGACGCCGTACTGGGTGGTCTCGACCCGTCACCCGGCAGAGCTCGCCGCCGCCCTCGCAGCCTGAACGCCGGAGGGCCGGTCACCCCTCGTGCGGGGTGACCGGCCCTCCGGTCGGTCGTGGTGCGCAGGATGCGCTCAGGCGGCGCACTCCGAGCAGACGGGACGGCCGTCGCGCTCGTAGGCGAGCTGGCTGCGGTGGTGCACCAGGAAGCAGCTCGAGCAGGTGAACTCGTCCGCCTGCCGAGGCAGCACGCGCACGGAGAGCTCCTCGCCGGAGAGGTCCGCGCCCGGGAGCTCGAACCCTTCGGCCGCCTCGGTCTCGTCCTCGTCCACCACGCCCGAGTTCTTGTCGGAGCGCCGAGCCTGGAGCTCCTGGAGCGAGTCCTCGCTCAGGTCCTCCTCGGTCTTGCGCGGGGCGTCGTAGTCGGTAGCCATGTGTGGCGTCACACTCCGTGGTCTGGATGGAATCTCGTACGCGGGATCAATGCACGCGACGCGCTTTTTGTTCCCGCGCGCGGTGGGATTCTGCACCACTTTCGATCCCCGAGCGAACCGGACGCACGACCATTTTCGTCACACTGCCCGTGGGAGCGTTTTCAACCGTCGGAATCGGCCCCGAGCGCCTCGAGGAGGCCGATCAGCTCGGTCACCCGTTCGGCCGAACCGGCCACGGTCATGGCCTCCTGCGCCGGCTGCCCCCGCAGGCCCGTGACCTGCGCACCTGCCTCCTGGGCCACGAGCGCACCCGCGGCGAGGTCCCAGGGCTGCAGGCCGCGCTCGTAGTAGAGGTCCAGACCGCCCGCGGCGAGCGTGCAGAGGTCCAGCGCGGCCGATCCGACGCGACGAATATCACGTACCTGCGGCAACAGTTCCGCGACGATCCGAGCCTGCGACGTGCGCCGGGACGCGGTGTATCCGAAGCCGGTGCCCACCAAGGAGTCGATCAACGGACGCGCAACGTTCACGCGCAGGACACGCCCGTCGAGCCAGGCGCCCAGGCCACGGCCCGCCGTGTACGTCCGGCCGTCCTCCGGAGCGAAGACGCAGCCGGCCAGCGCGGTCCAGGTGGCGGGGTCGGGAGGGCCGGAGCCGTCGGGCGTGGACACCGCGGCCACGGACACCGCGTACGCCGGGAGCCCGTAGAGGTAGTTGACCGTGCCGTCGATCGGGTCCACCACCCAGGTGACGCCGGACGTGCCCGGCTCGTAGCCCTCCTCCTCGCCGAGGATCCCGTCGTCCGGTCGCAGCTCCGCCAGCCGCCGCCGCAGCAGCGCCTCGGAGGCGAGGTCCATCGCGGTCACCACGTCCTGCGCACTGGTCTTCGTCGCCGCCACGGACACGTGCCGCCGCCGACCGTCGAGGATCAGCGCGCCGGCCTCGCGGGCCAGGACCTCGGCCACGTGCACGAGCGGACGGACGTCGTCGGTGTTCACGCCCCCATCCTGTCAGCGGACGGTGCCGCGCCACGGGCCGGGGGCCTTGAGCTGGAACCGCAGGGCGCCCACGCGCAGCCCGAACACCGCGAGCACCACGGCGACGCTGGCGGCCGGGGTCACCACGCCGAGCCACCACAGGAAGGCGGTCACAGTCGAGCCCAGCACGGCCGGGATGGCGTACAGCTGCCGGTGGTGGAGCACCACCGGCACCTCGCCCGACAGCAGGTCGCGCAGCATGCCGCCGCCCACGCCGGTCATGACGCCCACGAGGACGGCCGCGATCAGGGTGGTCCCGTACTCCAGCCCCTTGATCGTGCCGACGACGCTGAACAGCGCCAGCGCCCCGGCGTCCAGCACGACGATGAACCGGCGCGCGCGCTCGAGCCGCGGGTGGAAGAAGTAGATGACGGTCGCGCCCGCCACGGCGGTGACGATGAACCGCCAGTTCGAGATGCCGACGGGCGGGACCGCGCCGATGAGCACGTCGCGCAGCATGCCGCCGCCCAGACCGGCCGCCCAGCCGAGCACCATGATGCCGAACACGTCGAACTGCTTGCGCACGGCGGCGAGCGCCCCGGACATCGCGCCGACGAACACGCCCATCAGCTCGAGCACGGGCTCGAGGGGGATGTCCGTGTTCACGGGGGCGATCATCGCAGYGGAGCGCACGCCCGCCGTGGACCCCGGTCGGTGTGCCGTTGCGCGGCGCACCGACCCGGGTGCACGCCCTGGCGGCCGATCGGTGGCAGGCTCGACCCGAGGTACCGGGAGGTCGCATGGGTGAGCTGGAGCTGGTGGGTCTGCACGAGGACGGGGAGCACCTCGTCCTGGTGGCCCCCGACGGGGCGCGGTTCCGCCTGCGCATCGACGAACCGTTGCGCGCGGCCGTGCGCCGCGACCGTCCGCAGCTGGAGCAGCTGCGCGCGGAGAGCGCCGGGACGTTGAGCCCCCGGGAGATCCAGGCGCGCATCCGCGCGGGCGCGACGACGCAGGAGGTCGCGGACGACGCGGGGCTCCCCGTCGAGCGCGTGCGCCGGTACGAGGGTCCGGTGCTCGCCGAGCGCGAGCACATCGCCGAGCAGGCCCGCGGCACCCGCGTCGGCCGCGACGTCGGCGCGCCCACCCTGGGCGACCTGGTCACGGACCGGCTCGCGGCGCGCGGCGTCGACCTGGCGTCGCTCGCGTGGGACGCCGCCCGCGACGCCTCCGGCCCCTGGGTCGTGCTGGCACGGTTCGCCGTCGGCGACACGCAGCACGAGGCCCGCTGGACGTTCGACCCGGCCAAGCGCACCGTGGTCGCCGACGAGGACGAGGCGCGCTGGCTGTCGGAGACCGAGATCGCGGACGAGCCGGTGTCCCGGCGGCACCTCGCGGCCGTCCGCGACGTCGTCTTCGACTTCCAGGGCGACGGGCCCACGCTGCGGCACGACGACGACGCCCCCGCCGAGGTGGTCGAGCCGACGCCCGACCCGCAGGAGCAGACCGCCTCCCTGCTCGACGACCTCCGCAGCCGACGCGGCGTGCGCCAGGCGGTCGAGGTGGGTGACGAGGACGACGACACCGAGGAGTTCGAGGGCTTCGGTCCCCAGCACGCGTTCGACTTCGGCCGGCTGGACACCCCGGTCCCGGGCGCGCACCCTGCCCACGCCCAGGACGAGGCCGTCGTCTATCCCCCGCCGACCGCCKTCCCGGAGCCCGTCACCACGCCGGCCGCCGCCGCGTCCGGCGCGGCCGAGCTCGACGACGCCGAGCGCCCGCGGGCGCGACGCGGCCGGGCGAAGGTGCCCAGCTGGGACGAGATCGTCTTCGGCGCCAAGCCGGAGTGACCCGCTAGAGGGCCAGCTCGTCCGCGGACGCCAGCGTCTGCGGGGTGAACGAGGATGCGCGGGCGGCCGCGGCCGTCATCCGACGCATGTGGTGCCGACGGCACAGCACCTCGTACGCCACCTCGTCGGCGCCGGGCTGGACGTCGCCCACGACGACCTGCGCGCCCTCGACCACCATCACGCCGCCGACCGTGCGGGCGTTGTGCGTGGCACGTGAGCCGCACCAGCACAGCGCGCGGACCTGCAGCACCTCGACGCGGTCGGCCAGCTCGACCAGCCGGGCGGCGCCGGGGAACAGCCGCGCGCGGAAGTCCGTCGAGATGCCGAAGACGAAGACGTCGACGCCCAGCTCGTCGACCACCCGGGCCAGCTGCTCCACCTGCTCCGCGGTGTAGAACTGCGCCTCGTCACCGATCAGGTAGTCCACCGGCCGGCCGTGCGTGCGGCGGGAGATGACGTCCGCCCAGAAGTCCGTCGTGTCGTCGACCTCGTGCGCGCGCTGCGTGAGCCCGAGCCGGGAGGAGATGGTGGCGGCCCCGGCGCGGTCGTGGCGGGTGAACAGCACCCCGTCCCGCCCGCGCGCCGCGTGGTTGTGGTGCATCTGCAGGGCCAGCGTCGACTTGCCGCTGTCCATGGTGCCCGAGAAGAAGACGAGCTCGGCCATCAGGCGACCACCAGGCACGGGACGAGCATCTCGTGGCGGGTGAGCGACCCGTGCACGCCGACGAGGTCCAGGGACGCCGGGCTCTGCGTCCGCGAGTCGACGACCGTCGCGCGGCCGGTCATCGCCACCACGACGTCGCCGATGACGGGCCGGACGTGCGCCGAGATCTCGCCGAACCACGACGCCGCCGTGGCCTCGGCGCGGGTGACGACCACCGCGGCGGCGCCCAGCGCCTCGCGCCAACGGTCGGCGACCGCCGTCGGCTCGGTGCCGGGCTCGAGGTGCAGGTGCAGCGCCCGGGGCTCCCCCGCGACGAGGTCGACGCCGGCGGCGAGCACCGGATCGGTCCCCACGTCCCAGCGTGCCGCGCGGTCCACGTCGACCATCCCGTGGTCGGCGGTGACCACCAGCACGGTGTCGCGCGGCAGCATCCGCGCGAGCCGACCGAGCTCGGCGTCGAGCTCGGCGAGGGCGTCGCCCCACTGCCAGGAACCCCAGCCGTGGTGGTGGCCGGCCTTGTCCACGTCGCCCCAGTACAGGTACGCGACGCCCGGCCGGCGCAGCGCGTCGACCGTGGCGTCCACCCGCGCCGCGAGCGACTCGGCCGCCCGGTAGGTCGGGCCGCGCAGGGCCGCCTCGGTCAGCCCCGAGCCGGAGAACCGGGCGGGGCCGATGCTGGTGACGGTCGTCCCGGCGCCGACCAGCCGCTCGAAGACGGTGGTCTCCCGCTGCCACTCGCGGGCGGGCGGCAGCCCGGTCCAGCTGACGAGGTTGCCCAGCTGGCCCGTCTCCGGGTCGCGGACGGTGTAGCCGAGCATCCCGGTGCGTCCCGGCGGCAGCGCGACCCCGAAGGTGCCCATCGCGGTCGCCGTCGTCGAGGGGAACGTGCTGGTCAGCGGCGTGGTCTCGCCGAGCCGCCGCCGCAGGAAGGGCGCGTGCCCCGCACGCTCCGCGAGGTTGGTGTGGCCGAGCCCGTCGACGAGCACGACGCAGACCCGGGACGCCGAGGGCAGCCCGAGCAGCTCCTGCGAGGCGGCCGACCCGTCGACGCCGTCGACGCCGAGGGCACCGGCCACGGCGGGGAGCACGTGGCCGAGGCACGGGTAGTCCGAGCCCGGCGCCACCAGGTCCGCCGCCTCCAGGACAGCACGCGCACCCGCGGACGCGGTGGACAGCGCGGTCGGCGCCTCGAGGTCCGTCATCGGGCGCGCGCGCTCGCCGCCGACAGCTGCCGCGCGAACGCGGTGGCGGCGCGGACCGAGTCGACCCCTTCGGCCGCGGAGCTCACGCGCACGACGACGTCGTCGGGCGCCAGCGTCCCGGTGAGCCCGTGGTCGGCGTCGCAGCTGGGGTCGCCGCAGGTGGCCGGCTCGAGGTCGACCCGGGACACCGCGCCCCAGCCGATGACGAGCGTGAGCTCCTGCGCCGGCTGCCCGGGCACGTGCTTCTCGGGCAGCGGCACCACGTGGGTGAGGGCGACCGAGGTCAGCTCCGCCAGCGGCACCGCCTCGGTGGTCGCCGACGCGGACGCCGACGGGTGCTCGGAGTCGGCCGGGTGGTCGTCGACGTGCGCGACGACCAGCCGCGTGGGCGTCAGCACCAGGACGGTGACGTGGCGGCGGACCTCGGCGGCGTCGAACGTCGTCTCGGGGTGGACCAGGTGGGCCACGACCTCCTCGTCGGCGAGGGCCACGTCGAGCACGTCGACGACGAGCTCCGGGTAGTAGCCGGCACGGTGGAGATCGTGGTGCAGGGCGGGAGCAGCAGCGGGCACCCGCCCATCCTCCCACCCCGACGGCGGTCTCCTGCGAGCGCGCACAGCGTCACACCCTCGAGAGCCGGCGGGTCGCGTCCGCCCGGTCGGCGTGCGAGACCGCCGCACGCGCGCCCAGCACGACCGCGCCGTGCTCGGAGACGACCACCGGGTTGAGCTCGAGCGACCGCAGCTCGGGCAGGTCGTCGGCGAGCACCGCGACCCGGGCGACGAGGTCCTCCAGGGCGGCGACGTCGAGCGGCGGCAGCCCGCGGTAGCCGAAGAGACGCGGGGCGGCCCGCGCGGAGCGGATCAGCTCGGCGACGTCCACGTCCGTGAGCGGGGGCACGCCGTAGGCGACGTCGCCGAGCAGGTCGGAGGCGTCGCCGGCGAGACCGAAGCTGATGATCGGGCCGAAGAGGGGGTCCTCCACCGAGCGCACCACGCAGGCCGACCCGTGCGGGGCCATCGCCTGCACCTCGAGCGGCTCGTCGCCGTCCGCCGACTCCTGGCCCGCCGCGAGCGCGAGCACCTGGGCCACGTCCGCCCGAAGCTCCGCCTCGTCGGCCACGTCGAGCCGGACGCCGCCGAGGTCGGCGCGGTGCCGCAGGGCGGCGACGGTGGTCTTGAGCGCCACCGGCCACCCGAGGCGTTCCGCGGCCGCGACGGCGTCGTCGGCGTCGCGCACCCGGATGGAGGGCAGCACCGCCACGCCGACCGTGGCGAGCAGCTCCGCGGTCCGGGCGCTGTCGAGCGCGAGCGCCGTCTCGCCCGTGCCCTCGTTGGCGAGCCAGCCGGCCACGAGGCGGCGCGCGACCCGGGTGTCGGCGCCGGCCGGGTGCAGCGGACGCCCGCGGTCCCCCGCGCGCCACTGGGCGTAGCGCGTGGCGTGGCCCAGCGCGAGCGCCGCGTCCTCCGGCGTGCTGTAGGCGGGGACCGTCCAGCGCCGGCCGTCCGCGTCGTCCGCCGTGAGCTCCGGGGTGACGCCGTGCAGGTCGTAGATGCAGGCCACCGTCGTCCGCCCCGAGCGGGCGGCCGCCTCGGCCACGGCCCGCTGCAGCACGTCGTCCGGCCCACCGACGGTCGGGATGCGCACGACGACGACCACGTCGCTGTCCGGGTCCGCGTAGAGCTCGTCGACGGCCTCGCGGACCCGCTCGGGAGTGGCGTCCTCCGGCAGCAGCTGCACGTGCCCGCTGACCACCAGGCCCGCGACGGCGGCCGCCTCGGCGACCAGCGCCGCGACGGAGGCGGAGCTGGCCAGGATCGCGGTGCGCCGACCCGCGGGCAGCGGCTGGTGGGCGAGCACCTGGGCGACGTCGAGCAGCTGGTGGGTGTTCTCCACGCGGACGACGCCCGACTGGCGCAGGACCTCCGCGAGCGTGCGGGGCGGGGCGTGCGTGGGGCGGACCGCGTGACCGGGCGGCACCACCTGGCCCGACCGGCCCGCGGTCACCACGATCACGGGCTTGATGAGCGAGAGCCGCCGCGCGACCCGGGAGAACTTGCGGGGGTTGCCCAGCGACTCCAGGTAGAGCCCGACCACGTCCGTGCCGTCGTCGTCGGCCCAGAACTGCATGAGGTCGTTGCCGGACACGTCCGCGCGGTGCCCGGCGGAGACGAACTGCGACACGCCGATCCCCCGGCGCCGCACCGCGGCCAGCAGGGCGACCGCGAGCGGCGCGGACTGGCAGAACAGGCCGACGCGGCCCGGCGCCGGGGGTGTGCGCGCGAGCGAGGCGTTGAGCTGCAGCCCGCCGTCCCTCGTCGCGACGATCCCGTAGGAGCTCGGTCCGACCACGCGCATGCCCGCGCCGTGTGCCGCCCGGAGCAGCGCGCGCTGCCGGTCCAGCCCGTCGGGGCCCTGCTCCGCGAACCCGGCGCTCAGCACCACGACGCCGCGCACGCCGAGCCGCGACAGCTCGCGGACCACGTCGCTCGCCTGCTCCGCCGGCACCGCGACGACCGCGAGCTCGACCGGCCCGGGCACGTCCGCGAGCCGCGCGTGCTGCGCCGAGCCGGGCACGCCGACCGCGTGCACGACCACCGACGGGTCACCCGCCTGCAGGTCCGCCAGCACGCTCTGCGCGAGGAGCCCGCCGAGCGTGCCGCCACCGTCGTCGCCCGGCCCGACGACCACCACCGAGCTGGCGTGCAGGAGGTCCCGCATGGACCGCGCCTCGGCCCGGTGCTCGCGGTCCGCCATCACCGCCAGCGACCGGTCGGTGGGGTCGATGTCGAACCCCACGGCGACGATGCCGTCCTCGGTGACCTGCCGCACCGCGTACCCGGCCTCGCGGAACACCGAGATCATCCGCCCGTTCTGCGGCAGCACCTCCGCGACGAACCTGCGCACGCCTCGCTCGCGCGCCGCGGCGGCGAGGTGCTCGAGCAGCACCGACCCGAGCCCGCGCCCCTGGTGGGCGTCGGCGATGTTGAAGGCGACCTCGGCCTCGTCGTCGCCGATCCGGTCGTAGCGGGCGACGCCGATGATCTGCTCGACGGCGTCCGGGTCGGTGCCGCTGGACACCGCGACGAGCGCGACGCGGTCGACGTAGTCGACGTTCACCAGGCGCTCGAGGTCGCGGTCGGGAAGGCGTTCGAGCGAGGCGAAGAAGCGCAGGTACGTCGACCGCTCGGACTGACCGACGTGGAACGCCTGGAGCGCGTCGGCGTCCTGCGGGCGGATCGGGCGCACGTGCGTGGTCGAGCCGTCGTGCAGCACCACGTCCGCCTCCCACGCGGCCGGGTACGCGGGTACCGGTCGAGGAGGCTCGTCGGCCGTGACGTCTGCCATGCCCGCCACGGTAGTGCGACCCGCCGCTCGCCGGGGCGTCGGACCCGCGCGCCGCGGCCCGTCGCGGGGCCGGCACGGTCCACAATGGTCGCCGCACCGCAGACCGGCCCCCCGAGGAGCAGCACCCATGGCGCGTCGCCCCGCGACCCCCGACCTCCCGCCCGAGGATCTCGTCGAGCGCATCGTCGACATCGACGTCGCCGCCGAGATGGAGGGCTCGTTCCTCGAGTACGCCTACTCGGTCATCTACTCGCGCGCGCTCCCGGACGCCCGGGACGGCCTCAAGCCCGTCCAGCGCCGCATCCTCTTCCAGATGTCCGACATGGGCCTGCGCCCCGACCGCCCGTACGTGAAGTCGGCGCGCGTCGTCGGCGAGGTCATGGGCAAGCTGCACCCGCACGGCGACGCCGCGATCTACGACGCGATGGTGCGCCTGGCCCAGCCGTTCTCGCTGCGCCTGCCGCTGGTCGACGGCCACGGCAACTTCGGCTCGCTCGACGACGGCCCGGCCGCGCCCCGGTACACCGAGGCACGCATGGCGCCGGCCGCGCTGGCCATGACCACGGGTCTCGACGAGGACGTCGTCGACTTCGTACCCAACTACGACAACAAGCTCACCCAGCCCGAGGTCCTGCCCGCCGCGATCCCGAACCTGCTGGTCAACGGCGCCGCCGGCATCGCCGTGGGCATGGCGACCAACATGGCGCCGCACAACCTGGTCGAGGTGGTCGCCGCCGCCCGGCACCTGGTGATGCACCCGGACGCCACGCTCGAGGACCTGCTGCGGTTCGTCCCCGGTCCCGACCTGCCGTCCGGCGGCAAGATCGTCGGCCTCGACGGCGTGCGCGAGGCGTACCGCACCGGGCGCGGGGCGTTCCGCACGCGCGCGACCGCGCGGATCGAGAACGTCACGCCCAAGCGCAAGGGCATCGTCATCACCGAGCTGCCGTACACGGTGGGCCCGGAGAAGGTCATCGAGAAGATCAAGGAGGGCGTGCAGTCCAAGAAGCTCTCCGGCATCTCGGACGCCGTCGACCTCACGGACCGCCAGCACGGCCTGCGGCTCGTCATCGAGATCAAGACCGGCTTCCACCCCGAGGCCGTGCTGGAGCAGCTCTACCGGTACACGCCCCTCGAGGACTCGTTCTCCATCAACAACGTCGCGCTGGTCGACGGCCAGCCCCGCACGCTCGGGCTGCGCGAGCTGCTCGTCGTCTGGGTCGAGCACCGGCTCGTCGTCGTCCGCCGCCGCTCCTCGTACCGGCTGGCCAAGCGGCTCGAGCGCCTGCACCTGGTCGAGGGCCTGCTCGTCGCGATCGTCGACATCGACGAGGTCATCCAGGTCATCCGGACGTCCGACGATGCCGACACGGCGCGGGCCCGCCTGCGCAGCGTGTTCGACTTGTCCGAGCCCCAGGCGGAGTACATCCTCGAGCTGCGCCTGCGCCGGCTCACCAAGTTCTCCCGGATCGAGCTGGAGAAGGAGCAGCAGCAGCTGGCCGAGGAGATCGCGGAGCTGCGCGAGATCCTGGCCGACGACGCCCGGCTGCGCGCGCTCGTCTCCGACGAGATGGCGGACGTCGCTGCGACGTACGGCACGCCGCGGCGCACGATCCTGCTCGAGTCGGCCGGCGGCACCTCGATCACCGGCGCGCCCGCTGCCCGCGGCGCGGCCGCTCCGCTCGAGATCGCCGACACCCCGTGCTGGGTGCTCATGTCCGGGACCGGCCTGCTGGCCCGCACGGCGTCCGAGGACCTCCCGCCCCGGGTCGAGGGCGCTCGCCGCGCCAAGCACGACGTGGTGTCGGCCGCGGTGCCCGCGACCGCGCGTGCCGAGATCGGCGTGGTGACCTCGCAGGGCCGCATCGTGCGCGCCTCCGTGCTCGACCTGCCGGGCCTGCCCCCGACGGACGGCGCCCCGACGCTGTCCGGCGGCGTCCCCCTCGGCGAGGTGGTGACCCTCCTGCCCCGTGAACGGGTGGTCGGGCTCACCTCGCTCGCCGCGGACGCCCCCACGCTGGCCCTGGCCACCGTGCAGGGCACGGTGAAGCGCGTCGCGTCCGGTGACGTGCCGGGCAACCGCGACGCCTGGGAGGCGATCTCGCTCAAGGACGGCGACGAGGTGGTCGGCGTCGCCGCCGTCACCGACGCCGACGAGCTCGTGCTGGTCTCGTCCGACGCCTCCCTGCTGCACTTCCCCGCCTCCGCCGTGCGGCCGCAGGGCCGGGCCGCGGGAGGCATGGCGGGCATCAAGCTCGGCGCCGGCCAGCGCGTGGTGGCCCTCGGCGCCGTGCGTCCCGACCAGCTGGCGAGCACGGTCGTCGTCACGGTCGCCGGAGCCTCCGCGGCCCTGCCCGGCACGCAGGCAGGCTCGGCCAAGGTCACGCCGTTCGACGTTTACCCGGGCAAGGGCCGCGCGACCGGCGGGGTCCGGGCGCACCGGTTCCTGCGCAACGAGGATGCGCTCATCCTCGCGTGGGTGGGCCCGGCGCCGGCGTGGGCCACCGGCTCGGCKGGTCAGCCGGTCGAGCTGCCGCCCGTGGACCCTCGTCGGGACATGTCCGGCACCGCGCTGGCGGCACCGGTGCACGCGATCGGCTGACGCCGCCGCCTCAGACGAGCGCCACCACGTTGTCGGGCACCGGCGGCCGCTGGACGTACGTGCGGACCGGTCGCGGTGCGGGCGCGCGCCGCTCGGCCGCGTTCCGGACCACCACCGCGGCCGCGAGCAGACCCTGCCCGAGCACGTACGTCAGCATCACCCAGAAGCCCTGCCCGCCCAGGTGCCACGACGGCACGAACGCCTCGAGTGCGATGAGGCTGTCGCTCAGCAGGAAGACCGCCCCGCCGACCGCCGCCAGCCGGCCGAGGCCCGTGGCGAGCACGGCCATCGCCGTGAGCACGCCGCCGTAGACCGCGACGGGCACCAGCAGGTTCCCCGCCCCGGGCGCGCACGCGGCCACCAGGGCGACGAGCACACCGGCGTAGGGCAGCACCAGGAGCGGGCGGCGGTAGACGACGGAACGGCGGACGTGCGGGGCGAACGCCACGACGTAGGCCACCTGCGCGAGCAGGAAGAAGCCCACCATCACGAGGAAGGCGGCGTCGTCGCCGACCAACGACGGCACGAGGTCCCCGAGCCACGAGAAGCCGAGCGCGACCAGCACCCACGTCACGAGGTGGCCGCGCGGCCAACGGGTCGCCGAGGCCACGACCGCGGCGAGCGCCGGCATCAGCAGCCACTGGCTCACCGTCGCGACGTCGTCGGCGCCCGCCCACTGGGCGGTCAGCTGCACGAGCACCAGCACGACGAAGACCGCGACCCACGTGCGCGCGGCCATGGACAACGAGCGTCCCACGGCGACCTCCTCGAGGCCGAACACCTTCGTCCGGCGACAGAAACGGCAGGACCTCGTCGTCCCGCCGCGCCGATGCTAACCCGCGCGGACGCCGCCGCGGTGCGGTTCGACGCGCGGCTCAGAGCTCGATGGAGAACAGGGTCGCGCTGTGGAACACCGCGTAGCCCAAGGCCTCGTACAGCCGGTGGGCGCCTGACTGGTTCGCCGTGTCGACGGCGAGCTCCGCCATGTCCATGCCGTCGGCCCGGTAGGCCTCCATGACGGTGGCGAGCAGGGCGGGCGCCAGTCGTCGGCCCCGCCACGCGCGGCGCACGCCCAGCAGGTCCGTGTAGCCCGCCTTGTAGCCGATCACGGGCCAGTCGTGCTCGAACTTCGCCGACATCAGGTAGCCGGCGACCTCGCCCGTGGCGTCGTCCACGGCGACGAAGCTCCACGTCGGAGCGAACATGCTGCGCCCCTGCGCCCACTCCTGCGCCGTGCGGGGCTCGCTCCCCCAGTGGTCGGCGAACGCCTCGTTGTGCGCCAGCCGCACCTGCTCGTCCAGCTCCGGGCTCCACGGCACGATGCGCAACCCGTCGGGCACCTCGATCGGCGGCAGCGCCACGTCCAGCGGGCGCCGCATGTCGGAGTAGTACCGCACCGGCGAGAACCCGCCCGCCCGCAGCAGCCGCTCCGTCGCGTCGGCACCGTCGTGGGTGAACGAGGCGAGCCGCGCCGGGAGCTCCTTGCCGGACGCGGCGAGCACCTGCCGCCCGCGCGCCACCTCCCACGCGAGCACCTGCCGGCCGATCCCCCGCCCGCGCCACTGCGGGTCCACGGCGCCGTCCAGGAACGCTCGGACCACTCGCGCGTCGCCCGGGGGCTGGTTGACCCGGGCGTACGCACGCATCACGCCGTCGGCGTCGACGCCCGCGAGCGTGTCCCGCGCGTGGTCCTTCCAGTCGCCCTCGAACTCCTCGTCGACCTCCTCCGCCGCCGTCCGGAACGGCGCACCGTCGGTCTCCTCGGCAGCGTTGAGCAGCCTCGTGAGCTCGGGGACGTCCGCCCGGGTCAGCGGGCGCCAGGTCAGACCCGGCGTGTCCGCGGGCAGCGGGGCGACCTCGGGCGCGGCGGCGCGTTCGGTGATGGGCGCAAGCTCAGTGGCGGTCACGACGACCACCCTCCCCGCAGCCGCACCGTCACGGCAACCAGAATCGGCTCCGATGATGCTGCCGGTCCGACACTCCGGCAGCATGGCTCGCGTGTCGACGTCCTCTGCGCGCCTCGTCCTGATCTGCGGTCTGCCGGCCTCGGGCAAGTCCACGCTCGCCCGCCGGATGGCAGCCGAGCTGCCCGCCATCCGGCTCGACAAGGACGCGTGGGTCACGCGACTCGGCGGCGACGTGTGGGACGACGACCTTCGCGTCCGTGTCGAGGCGTTGCTGTGGGACCTCACGCAGGACCTGCTCGGGCAGGGGCAGAGCGTCATCCTCGAGTGGGGCCACTGGGCCCGGGCCGAGCGGGACGAGAAGCGGCTCGGCGCGCGCGCCCTCGGCGCGGCGGTGGAGCTGCACTACCTGTCCGCGCCGATCGACGAGCTCGTCCGACGGGCGGACCGCCGCACCGCGTCCGGCGAGTGGACCGCCGCGCCGATCACGCGCGAGCACCTCGAGGCGTGGGCGCGGGTCGTCGAACCGCCCGACGAGGACGAGCTGCGGTCGTTCGACGACCCCGTCGCTTGAGGTCCGCGCGTCAGGCGTCGATGCGGCTCCGGTCGAGCCCGTCGGCACCGGCGACGATGAAGTCCTTGCGCGGCGCGACGTCGGAGCCCATGAGCAGCTCGAAGATCTCCTCGGCCCGCTGGGCGCCCTCGACGGTCACCCTGCGCAGCGTGCGGTGCCGCGGGTCCATGGTCGTCTCCGCCAGCTGGTCGGCGTCCATCTCCCCCAGGCCCTTGTAGCGCTGGATGTCGTCCTTGTAGCGCTTCCCGGCCCGGTCGAGCTTCTTGAGCGTCGCCGCGAGCTCGGCCTCGGAGTAGGTGTACAGGTACTCGTTCTTGCGGCCACCCCCGCCGATCACCTCGATGCGGTGCAGCGGCGGGACCGCGGCGTAGACGCGCCCGGCCTCCACCAGGGGGCGCATGTACCGGAACAGGAGCGTGAGCAGCAGGGTGCGGATGTGCGCGCCGTCGACGTCGGCGTCGGTCATCAGCACGATCTTCCCGTAGCGCGCGGCCTCCAGGTCGAACGAGCGACCGGAGCCGGCACCGACCACCTGGATGATCGCGGCGCACTCGGCGTTCTTCAGCATGTCCGTGATGGACGCCTTCTGGACGTTGAGGATCTTGCCGCGGATGGGCAGCAGCGCCTGGAAGTCCGAGCTGCGCGCCAGCTTGGCGGTGCCGAGGGCGCTGTCGCCCTCGACGATGAACAGCTCGCTGCGCTCGACGTCGTCGCTGCGGCAGTCGGCCAGCTTGGCGGGCAGCGAGGACGTCTCGAGCGCGTTCTTGCGGCGCGAGATCTCCTTCTGCTTGCGCGCCGACAGCCGGGCGCGCATCTCGCCGACGACCTTGTCGAGCAGCAGCGACGACTGCGCCTTGTGGTCCCGCTTGGGCGACACGAAGATCGCCCCCAGCTCGGTGTCCAGGACCTTGCCGACGATGGCGCGGACCGGTCCCGTGCCCAGGACCTCCTTGGTCTGCCCCTCGAACTGCGGCTCGGCCAGGCGGACCGTGACCACCGCGGTCATCCCGGCGAGCACGTCCTCCTTCTCGATCCGCTCCGAGGTGTCCCGCGCGGAGATCTTCAGGCGTCGTGCGTTCGCGTCCACGGCCTTGCGCATGGTGCGCAGCAGGCCCGCCTCGAACCCGGCGAGGTGGGTGCCGCCCTTGGGCGTCGAGATGATGTTGACGAAGCTGCGCACCTCCGTCTCGTAGCCCGTGCCCCAGCGCAGCGCGATGTCGACGTCGCAGGTCCGCGGGACCTCCTGCGCGGTCATGTGGCCGCGGTCGTCCAGCACCGGGACCGTCTCGGTGAACGTGCCCGACCCGGTGAGGTGCCACGTGTCGGTCACGGCGGTGTCCGGCGCCAGGTGGTCGACGAAGTCGACGACGCCGCCGCTGTGCAGGAAGGTCTCCTCGTGCGGCCCGTCGGCGCCCGGCGTCCCCGCGATGCCGCGCTCGTCGCGGACCACGAGGGTCAGGCCGGGGACCAGGAAGCTGGTCTGCCGGGCTCGCGTGACCAGCTCGTCGTACCCGAAGACGGCGGTCTTGGGGAAGATCTGCGGGTCCGCCCAGTACCGCACGCGCGTTCCGGTGCGAGCGCGGGCCACCTTCGCGCCCACGGCGAGCTCGGAGCCGGAGACGAACGGCTCGAACGGGTTGTCGGGGCCGATGCCGCCGCGGTCGTCGAACGTCCCGGGCTCGCCGCGGTGGAACGTCATCCGGTGGGTCCGCCCGTGCCGGTCCACCTCGACGTCGAGGCGCGCGGACAGGGCGTTCACCACCGACGCGCCGACGCCGTGCAGGCCGCCCGAGGCGMCGTACGAGCCGCCGCCGAACTTGCCGCCGGCGTGCAGCTTGGTGAACACGACCTCGACGCCGGTGAGACCCGTCTTGGGCTCGACGTCGACCGGGATGCCGCGCCCGTTGTCCCGCACCTCCACCGAGCCGTCGGCGTGCAGCACGATCTCGATGCGGTCGCCGTGCCCGCCGAGGGCCTCGTCGACGGAGTTGTCGATGATCTCCCACAGGCAGTGCATGAGCCCGCGGCTGTCGGTGGTGCCGATGTACATGCCGGGGCGCTTGCGCACCGCCTCGAGCCCTTCCAGCACGGAGAGGTGCCGGGCGGTGTAGCCGGACTGCGAGGAGGTCGTCGTCACGGGCCTGATGGTAGTCGCCGGGCCCGACAGCCCAGCGGCACCACGCCTCCGGCCACAGCAGTGTTGCGAGCCGGTTACAGTCCGCTACGCGGTGAGCGAACCACCCGCCGCGGGTGCCATGGATCCGCAGCCGGGATGGTTCTATGTATTCGTGACCGGGACCATGACGCATCCACTGACCGCGGCCGACCGCTGCGACCGCTGCGGCGCACAGGCCTATGTCCGAGTTGTCCTCCCGGTGGGAGAGCTCCTCTTCTGCGCGCACCACGCGCGCGAGCACGCACCCAAGTTCGCCGAGCTGGCGACCCACGTGCAGGACGAGACCGACCGCCTGCTGGCCGAGCACGGAGCAGGAGCCGGCGCCGCGAGCTGACGCCGCACGACCCACGTTGTCGACGAGGCCCGGACCTGGTGGTCCGGGCCTCGTTCGTCGTCCGGTCAGGCGAGCACGTCCGTCCAGGCGAGCACGCGGGAGGACCGCACCACGCCGTGGACGACGAACGGGTCGGCCGCCGCGAACTCCTCCGCGGCCTCCCGGGTGGTCAGCACGCACATCGACCCGTTGACCTCGGGCTGCTCGAACGTGCCGATCGCCACGAGCAGGCCGCGCGCCGCGAAGCCCTCGTAGTGCGCGACGTGCGCGGCCAGGTGGACCGGCGCGAGCTCGAGCACGTCCGGCCCGGACTCGTACAGCACGACGTACCGGACCTCGCTCACCGGGCACCGTCGACGTGGGCGACCAGGCGGTCGAAGATCATGCCCCAGCCCCGCACGTACGAGCCGCCGCGGTAGCCCTCCGGCAGGGCGCAGGCCCCGCCCAGCTGCTCCTCGGTCATCCGCTCCCAGCCGCGATGCTCGACCGAGACCCGTGTGAGCGCGGCGCCGAGGGGGCGGAACCGCAGCTCGACCTCGGTCGGCTCCGGGGTGAGCAGCCACGACATCGTGAACCCGTGCGGCGGGTCCCAGGCGACCAGCTCGCCCCACACCCGGGTGGTCCCGTCGTCCCACGTCTCGACGACGGTCCCGCCGAGCCGGTGCTCCATCGACACGTCGCGCACCCGGTCGCCGCCCGAGGAGAACGGCTGGACCGGCCACCAGACCCCGATCTCGCGGACGAAGACGTCGAACGTCCTGGTCACGTCGGCACGCACGGTCGTCGACTGGTGCACCGGCGGGGCGGCGAGCGTCGTCACCGGACCGGTCTCACGCGCTGGCACGGTCGTCCCTCTCCGTGCCGTCGGCCTCGAGCACGCCGACCTCGATCTCGACGAGCCGTCGCGCGGCGTCGAGCGACGCGGCCCAGGTGTCGTCGAGGTAGGCCCGTAGTCCCGCGAGCCCCTCCGGACGCGACCGGTAGAAGTTGCGCGTCCCCGCGCTCCGACGCGTCACCAGGCCCGCGTCCTCGAGCACCCGGAGGTGCTGGCTCACTGCCGAGCGCGTGACGTCGAACTCCTCGGCCAGCCGGCCCACCGAGACCTCGTCGCGCGCCAGCAGCGAGAGGATCTCGCGCCGCCGCGGCTCGGCCAGGGCGCGCAGGACGGCGTCCGTCGTGTCCGGTCGGCTCACGCCCACAGTCCTACCGCATGCCCGTCCGGGTCGGCGAGCACGGCGATGCTGCCGTTGTCCGCGGGGAGCTTGGTCGGCGGCGTCAGCGTGGAGCCGCCGAGCGACGCCGCCTTGGCCAGGGTGCCCTCGAGGTCCTCGACCCGGACGTACAGCAGGATGCCCGGCGGGAGGCCGGTCGGGTCGGCGGCACCGATGCCCCCACCGACCGCCTCGGGCGCCGCGCCCGTGTCGATGAGCGTGTACCCGCCGAGCTCGGGCGGCGCCTCGCCGGTCCAGTCGAACAGCTGCGTGTAGAAGTCGCGCGCACGCGAGGGGTCCGTGCTGGTGATCTCGAACCACATGACGGGACTGCCCATGATCCACCTCCGGTCGGCCGAGCTGACTCCTCTATCGTCAGTCGTCGCTAACCGTTAGTCAATACTTACGGACAGATTTGCCTGCCTGGGGCACGACGAAGGCCCGGACCAACCGGTCCGGGCCTTCGTCGTGCTCAGTCCTCGTCAGTCCAGGTAGTCCCGCAGGACCTGCGACCGCGACGGGTGGCGCAGCTTGGACATGGTCTTCGACTCGATCTGCCGGATCCGCTCGCGCGTGACGCCGTAGACCTTGCCGATCTCGTCGAGCGTCTTCGGCTGACCGTCGGTCAGGCCGAACCGCATCGACACCACGCCGGCCTCGCGCTCGGAGAGCGTGTCGAGAACCTGGTGCAGCTGCTCCTGCAGGAGCGTGAAGCTCACGGCGTCCGCCGGGACGACGGCCTCGGAGTCCTCGATGAGGTCACCGAACTCGCTGTCGCCGTCCTCGCCGAGAGGCGTGTGCAGCGAGATGGGCTCGCGACCGTACTTCTGGACCTCGACGACCTTCTCGGGCGTCATGTCGAGCTCCTTGGCGAGCTCCTCGGGCGTGGGCTCGCGACCCAGGTCCTGGAGCATCTGCCGCTGGACGCGGGCGAGCTTGTTGATGACCTCGACCATGTGCACCGGGATGCGGATGGTGCGTGCCTGGTCGGCCATGGCGCGGGTGATCGCCTGGCGGATCCACCATGTGGCGTAGGTCGAGAACTTGTAACCCTTGGTGTAGTCGAACTTCTCGACCGCGCGGATCAGACCGAGGTTGCCCTCCTGGATCAGGTCCAGGAACAGCATGCCGCGGCCGGTGTAGCGCTTGGCCAGCGAGACGACGAGGCGCAGGTTGGCCTCGAGCAGGTGGTTCTTGGCGCGTCGACCGTCGTTCGCGATCCACTCGAGCTCGCGCTTGATCTTGGGCTCCATCGTGATGCCCGCGTTCAGCCGCTCCTCGGCGAACAGGCCGGCCTCGATCCGCTTGGCGAGGTCCACCTCCTGCTCGGCGTTCAGCAGCGCGACCTTGCCGATCTGCTTGAGGTAGTCCTTGACCGGGTCCGCCGTGGCGCCGGCCGTGACGACCTGCTGCGCGGGAGCATCGTCGTCGTCCGCGTCGGAGTAGACGAAGCCGCTGTCCTCGCTCTCGTCGTCCTTGGCCGCCGGCTTCTTCTCGTCGCCGTCCTCGGAGTCCTCGTCGTCGGCGTCGGCCGCCTCGGCGGTGTCCTCGACGACCTCGACGGCCTCGACCACGACCTCCTCGATGGCCTCGAGGTCGATCTCCTCGCCCTCGACGACCTCGTCCTCGACCGTCTCGGCGCCGGCGGGCGCGGCGGCCGCCTTCTTCGCGGCGGCCGACTTGGCGGCGGCGGGCTTGGCCGCTGCCGTCTTGGCCGCCGTCGTCTTGGCAGCGGCACGGGGGGTGGCTGCCTTGGCGGGTGCGGCCGGTGCGTCGTCGGGCGTCACGACGGCCTTGGTCGACGGACGGGCCTTGGCGCTGGTGGCGGCGACGGCGCGAGCGGGAGCGGCCGGGACGGCCGGCTCGCGGACGCCGATGCCGGCGGTCGCGAGCCCACGGACCACGGCGCGCAGGCGCTTGGCGTCCTGCACGTCTGCCTGCTCGCACGCGGTGCGCAGCTCCTCGGCGCCCACGGTGCCGTGGGTGCGCCCACGCAGGACGAGGTCCTGGAGAGCAGGGTGCTCGAACTCACGCGGAAGAGCGGGATGCGGGGTCTGGGACGACACGAACGACCTTTCGGCAGCGCGACACCCGGAACGGGGCCGGGAGGTAGATAGACATTGTACCGACCCCGGGGGCAGCTCGGCGCGATCACGGGCGCGACGACACGTCCGTCAGGACGGCTTCTCAGGGGGTCCTCGTGCTCAACGAACGGGACGGACCAGAGATTCCCGGGCGCTCACGCGCCTGGCACGAAGCGCGCCGGTCGCGTGGGACCTCAGCCCGGACCCGGCTTTACGGTGAGCACCGGGCACGGTGCGTCGAACAGCACGCGCTGCGCGTTGGCCCCGAGGATCAGCTTGCCCACCGGGCTCCGCCGCCGCAGGCCCAGCACGACGAGCTGCGCACCGACCTCCTCCGCCGTGGCGATCAGGTCGTCCGCGACATCACCGCCGTTGAGCAGCCGGACCTCGTGGTCCACGCCCGCCGAGGCGAGGTCGGCACGGACCCGGTCGAGCTCCTCCTCGACCGCGCGTCGCTGGTCCTCCGGCTCGTCAGGTCGCGCGCTGACGACGACCACCACCCGCACGTCGCGCTGCCGCGCCTCCTGGATCGCCGCCTCGAGGGCGGCTCGACCTTCCGGAGTGGCCAGATAGCCGACCACGATGCCCATCGGTCCTCCCCTCGTCCCGCGGCAACACCGCCGTGACCGTGACGCTACCGGAGGGTGACGGCGGCGACGAGCGCATGGGCCGGGATCTCGTCGCAGGTCAGTCCGGGTGCCGCACCCAGCCCGGCGGGATGGCGGCCCGGAGCGCGTCGTCGAGCAGCCGGGCCAGCCGGTAGTCGGGCTCCGCGTCGAGCGACCCGTCGAGCAGGACGCGCGCCCGTGCGCCGTCCCCGCGCCACCAGGCGAGCAGCGCCAGCAGGGTGAGCGCCGGAGCCTGGCTGCCGGCCCGGCCACGCGCGATCAGCGCCTCGAGCACCGCCTCGTGCACGGCGGTGGCCCGCTGCGGCGGGGCCACACCGTGCGACGGGTCGATGATCAGCGAGACCGCGCGGCCCAGCGCGGCGTCGATGTCGGGTGCCGACCCGTCGCCCCGGACGCTGCGCTCGGCGAGGTCCCCCGTCCCTGGGACGAGGGCCACCAGCACTCCGTCGCGCACCTGGGTGTCCGCGAGCCCCGCCTCGAGGCGCCCCCACGGCGCCCCTCCGGATCCGGCCCCGGCCGCCGTCATCTGCGCGACCGCGGTCCGCCACGCGGCGAGCGACTCCTCCCTCCACCGCGCCAGCTCGACGGGTCCGGCCACCAGCGCCTCGGCCCGCCGACGCTCCCAGCGTCGCCGCACCCGGGCGACCGACCGGCGGATCTCGCCGTGCACGGGACGGATCCGCGCCAGGTCCTCCCTCGAGTCGGCGACCGCCGAGCCGGCGAGCACGAGGGTCGCACCCACCTGCGTCGCGTCGAGGTCCCGCAGCGGTCGACCGTCAGGCGGGCAGCAGACGTCCGTGCAGTCGAGGTGGAGATAGCAGTCCGGGGTCACCACCCAGACGTCGACCTCACCGAACGCGGCCGACGCCGCCTCGCGGAAGTGACGGGCGGCGCGCCGCGCGGGACCGTCCTCGCCGCGCGGGTCTCGGTCGGTGTACAGCACGAGGATGGCGTGGCGCGCGGTGTCCCGGTCGAGGAAGGAGACCAGGGCGCGGGCCAGCGCCGGCCCGTCGGTGCGGTCCGCGAGGTGGGGCAGGTCGACACGAACGACCAGCCCGACCGTGCCCCGTGGCGGCCGCAGGCTCACGGCGACCGCGCTGTCCCGCGGCCGGAACCCGAGCCGATGGGGCACGAACGCGAGGATCTCCTGGGGTTCGCTCACCCGGAGCGTGGTGGTCTGCATGCCGTCAGCCCACCGGACCCGCGACCGGCCCGGGAGGCGCGCCCTCCGTTCTGTGCACGACGCCTCCGCGCGCGGGGCATGTGGGCGGCTCGACGCCGTGCGCCGGGCGGCTAGCCTGACCCGATGCCTCGCCCCGCGTCCCCCCGCGCGCGCGCCCGATCGGGTGCGCTCGTCGTCGCCCTCCTCGTCGCCGCGTCGACCGCGGCGTGCTCCACCAGCGAGCCGGGTCGGCAGGCGCCGACGGGGACCGCCGTCGCCGTCGCCACCCCCGCGCCCGCACCCACGGAGACGCTGCTGCCCGAGGACGACAGCACGCACTCGGCCGTCGGTGAGCTGGCCCCCGGCTTCCCTGTCGCGCTGGTCCCGGTGCCGGACGGCGCCGAGGTGCTCGTGTCCTCGGCCGAACCCGTGGAGGGCACGGACCTCACGGAGATCAGCCTGAACCTGCGGACCGGCCAGGACGCCGCGGGCCTGCTCGCGGCCGTCCGCGCGCCGCTGGTCGCCGCAGGTTTCGCCGAGGGGACCCCACCGGCACTCGAGCCGGGCCTGGCCGCGCAGTCGACCTTCTCGCGCGGCGACGGCTCCGAGCTCCTCGTCGTCGGGATCCTCGACCGGGACGACGAGCGGACCATGACGCTCGGCGGGCGGGTGCGCGCAGCGGCGCCGTAGGCTGCCCCGCGTGAGCGCAGCGACCCCGGCCCTCGTCGACGTCGAGGACGTCCGACCCCGCATCGACGCGCTGCTGACCAGCCACGTCGCCCAGCTGCGCACCGTCCTCGCCTCGGCGAGCGAGGACGCCGACGTGCTCGCCGACGCCGTGGCGCAGATCCTCACGGGCGGCAAGCGCCTGCGCGCCGCGTTCTGCTACTGGTCGTGGCGCGCGCACGGTGGGGTGCCCGGCACGCAGGAGGCCGACGCCGTGCTGCGCGTCGGCGCGGCGCTCGAGCTCTTCCAGGCCGCGGCGCTGTTCCACGACGACGTCATGGACGACTCGGACACCCGGCGTGGCTTCCCCGCGGCGCACCGCGCGTTCGCCGGGCTGCACGCGCGGCACGGCCTCACCGGGGACGCCGAGCGGTTCGGCATGTCCGCGGCCATCCTGCTCGGCGACCTCACGCTCATCGCCAGCGAGCAGGAGTTCGCGGGCGCCCTCGCCCTGCAGCCCGTCGCGCGCGCCGAGCGGGCGCGCGTCGTGTTCGACCTCATGCGGACCGAGGTCACCGTCGGGCAGTACCTCGACGTGCTGGCGCAGGCGCTGCCCTGGGGCGAGGACCCGGAGCGCGACGAGGCCCGCGCGCGCCAGGTCATCCGGGCGAAAGCCGCGCGCTACAGCGTCGAGCACCCGATCGTGCTCGGCGCGGCGCTGGCCGACGCGGGCGAGGTCGAGCTCGAGAGATGCCGGTCGCTCGGCCTGCCGCTGGGCGAGGCCTTCCAGCTGCGCGACGACCTGCTGGGCGTGTTCGGCGACCCCGCGACGACCGGCAAGCCGGCGGGAGACGACCTCCGCGAGGGCAAGCGCACGGTGCTCACCGCGCGCGCCGTCGCTCGCGCCCGTGCCCAGGGAGACCTCGCCACGGTCCAGCTGCTGCGGGACCGCCTCGGCGACCGCTCCCTCACCGAGTCCGACGTCACGGTCCTCGCCGACGCGATCCGGCACACGGGCGCGCCCGACGACGTCGAGTCGCTCATCGACGACCTCGCCGGCCGGGCCTTCGCGCTCATGGACGTCGCGCCGTGGCCCGAGCCGGCGCGCGGGCAGCTGATCGGCCTGGCGCACGCGGCGGTCGACCGCCGGGCCTGACCCGCTCAGAGCTCGGCGGCGGCCAGTCGACGGATCTCGGTCTTGCGGCCGGCGCGCAGCGCGTCGATCGGCGTGCCCGGCAGCGAGTCCTGCGGGGTGAAGAGCCACTCGATCGCGGCCTCGTCGGAGAAGCCGGAGTCCGACAGGACCGTGAGCGTGCCCTGCAGGGACGCGAGGACCGTCCACGGCTGGTCGGCGTCCGGGTGGGTCGGCTGAGCGGGGTTGGCCAGGTGGCCCGGGACCAGGAATGCGGCCGGGATGGAGAACACCCGCGGGTCACCCCGCCGGGTGCCGACGAGCTTCCGCTCCTGCACGATGCGGCGGACCTTCGACGCGTCGAGGCCGATCCGCTCGGCGACATCAGGGACCGTGAGCCACTCGTCGACCAGTCGGTCGAGGGCGTCAGAAGAATCGTTCACCCGACAAGAGTACGCATCCAGGAATTACATCGGCGCAATTCCCCCACACGCTTTGCACACCTCAGTCATTCAGATACCGTCGAATTCTGTCACACCAGTCACACAGGTCCCATCCGTTCACTTTCGCACCATGAGGTCACCATGACGCAGCACGCCACCGCCCGCACCGACGGGCTGCGCCGAGTCGCCACCGGGACCGGCGCGACCCTGGCTCTCGCCGCCGTCGCCGTGACCACCACCGGTGGCGCCGCGCACGCCGACGACAGCTACACCGTGCGCTCGGGAGACACCGTCAGCCACATCGCCGTGCGCAGCGGGACGACCGTCGCGGCCATCGCGCGTGCCAACGCCCTCGGCGACGCCGCGCGCATCCGGATCGGTCAGGTCCTCACCATCCCGACGGGAACGTCCGCGGCACCGGCCGCACCCGCTCCGGCGCCGGCTCCCGCGACGGCCTCGTACACGGTGGTCTCGGGCGACACCGTCAGCCGCATCGCCGCGCGCCTCGGGACCTCGGTGCAGGCGATCGTCGCCGCGAACGGGCTCGACTCCCGCGCGTTCATCCGGATCGGCCAGACGCTCACCGTTCCCGGGAGCGCCACCGCGGCCGCCGCGCCGGCACCCGCCGCCGCTGCGCCCGCGCAGGCCGCCGGCTCGATCGCCTACACCGTCCGCTCGGGCGACACCGTGACCGGCATCGCCGCGGCGAAGGGCACGACCGTCGCCGCGATCGTCGCCGCGAACGGGCTCGACTCGCGCGCGCGCATCCGCATCGGCCAGACCCTCACGGTGCCGGTCCCGGTCGCCGCTCCGGCGCCCGCTGCCGTCGGCAGCACGTTCGCCGGCCGCACCTACTCCGACGCCGTGGTGGCCGCCGCGAACGCGAACCTGGCGACGCTGCGCGCCTCGGGCGTGCCCTCGAAGGCGACCATGCAGGCCAAGATCGCCGCGACCGCGCGCGCCATGGGCGTCGACCCCGCCCTCGCCCAGGCCGTCGCGTTCCAGGAGTCCGGCTTCAACCACGCCGTCGTCTCCCCCGCCAACGCCATCGGCACCATGCAGGTGATCCCGAGCTCGGGCTCCTGGGCGTCCGACCTCGTGGGACGCCAGCTGAACCTGGTCGACCCGGACGACAACGTCACGGCGGGCGTCGCCATCCTGCGCGCGCTCGTGAGCAACGCCCCCGACCTGCCGACCGCGATCGCCGGCTACTACCAGGGGGCGACCTCCGTGCAGCGCAACGGCATGTTCGCCGACACGCGACGGTACGTGGCGAACGTCCAGACCCACATGACGCGCTTCCGCTGAGGCCGCGCCTGCGGCGCGCGCGCCGCCGCCGACCGTAGACTCCCTGGCGTGGGAGCCACCGTCACCGATCCGCTCGTCGGCCGCCTGGTCGACAGCCGGTACGAGGTCGTGTCCCGCATCGCCCGCGGGGGCATGGCGACCGTGTACCTGGCGGTCGACCGGCGGCTCGACCGCGACGTCGCGCTGAAGGTCATGCACGCCCACCTGGCGGAGGGCACCTCCGGTTCGGACTTCGTCGCCCGCTTCCGGCGCGAGGCCCGCACCGCCGCCCGGCTCACCCATCCCGGGCTCGTCGCCGTCTACGACCAGGGCGTCGACGGCGAGACCAGCTACCTGACGATGGAGTACATCGACGGGGCGAACCTGCGCCGGCACATCGGTGAGCGCGGCGCGCTGACCGTCGGCGACGCGCTGCGGATCGGCGAGAGCGTGCTCGACGCGCTCGCCGCCGCCCACCGCGTCGGCCTGGTGCACCGCGACATCAAGCCCGAGAACGTGCTGCTCGCCACCGACGGCCGGGTCAAGCTGGCCGACTTCGGTCTGGCGCGCGCGGTCACCGAGGTGACGTCGACCACCACCGGCACCGTGCTCGGCACGGTCGCCTACCTCGCCCCCGAGCTGGTCGTGCGGGGTGTCAGCGACGCCCGGACGGACGTCTACGCGTGCGGCGTCCTGCTCTTCGAGATGCTCACCGGCCGCCAGCCCTTCACCGGCGAGACACCCATCCAGGTCGCGTTCCAGCACGTGAACAACGACGTGCCCGCGCCGTCGGAGCTCGCGGACTGGATCCCGATCGAGATCGACGACGCCGTGCGCGCGCTCGCCGCGCGTGACCCCGACGACCGCCCCGTCGACGCCGCCGCCGCGTTGGCCCTGCTCCGCCGCACGCGGGCCGCGCTCGACGAGGACACGCTCGCGCGCCACGCCGACGTCGCCCCGTCGATCGTGCTGCCCGCGGCCACGGACCCCGCCGAGACGGACCTGGACGCCGAGCCGGCCGAGTCGCCGGAGGACGTCGAGCCCGACGAGCCCTCCGACTCCGCGGTCGCGGCGGCGACCGACCCCGACCAGGACGAGACCACGCTGCTGGAGACCGGCGACGGCCGCGGCACCACGGTCGCCCTCCCGATCGGCCTCGGMGTCACCGCGGCGGAGCTGCGGGGCGGACCTCCCGAGGAGCCCGCGCCGCGCCGGCGCCACCGTGCGCGCTGGATCATCCTGCTCGCGCTGCTCGCCGCGCTCGTCGGCGGTGGCGCCTGGTGGTACCAGCAGATGGGCCCGGGCGCCTACACGACGGTCCCGACGATCATCGGTCAGGACGAGGCACACGCCACGGAGATCCTCACGAACGCGGGCCTGAGCGCCAAGCCGGTCTCCGACTTCGACGGCACGGCACCGCTGGGCGAGGTGTTCAAGGCCGAGCCCGCCCAGGGCGAGCGGATCCGCAAGGACGGCGCCGTCACCTTCACCATCTCCAAGGGTCCCGACTACGTCCAGGTCCCGGCCGGCGTGGTCGGCGTGATGCAGGCGGACGCCGACGCGGCCCTGCGCGCGGCCGACCTCACCCCCGTCTACACCGACCCCGCCTTCAGCGACACCGTGGAGAACGGCAAGGTCATCAGCGCGACGCTCCCGGACGGCTCCCCCGCCGACCCCGGCGCGCAGACCATCCGCCACGCCACGCTGACGCTCACCGTCTCCAGCGGCCGAGCGCCCGTGACGATCACGTCCGTGGTCGGCGCCACGCTCGAGGACGCCACCGCGCAGCTCGAACCCGACGCCCTGACGCTCCAGCCCACCGAGGCGTACAGCGACACCGTGGACAAGGGGCTGATCATCGACCAGGACCCCGCGGCCGAGTCCCCGGGTCACCGCGGTGACGTCATCAAGGTCACCGTGAGCCTGGGGCCCGAGCTGGTCACCGTGCCCGACGTCGTGGGCAAGAACGGCGCCGGCGCCAAGGAGGCGATCGAGGCCGCAGGGCTGATCTACAAGGCGCAGAAGTACCTCGGCGGCATCCTCGACCGCGTGCGGTTCCAGGACACCGCCGCGGGCTCGCAGGCGCCGAAGGGCTCCACGGTCGTCGTCACCATCTGGTGACGACGACGCCCCGGACCGCGCGGGCGGACCGGGGCGTCGTCGACGACCTCAGGACGCGCGGAGCAGCTCGACCACCTGGAAGGCCATCTCCAGCGACTGCTGGTGGTTCAGCCGCGGGTCGACGAGCGTCTCGTAGCGCCGCGCCAGACCCTCGTCGTCGATCTCCTCGGTGCCGCCGAGCACCTCGGTGACGTCGTCGCCGGTCAGCTCGATGTGCAGTCCGCCGGGCACGGTGCCGAGCCCGCGGTGCACCTCGAAGAAGCCGGCCACCTCGTCCATCACGTCGGAGAACCGTCGGGTCTTGTACCCGGACGCCGACGTGATGCCGTTACCGTGCATCGGGTCGCACACCCACGTCACCGGTCGGCCGTCCGCGGTGACCTTCTCGACGAGCGCCGGCAGCAGGTCGCGGACCTTGCCGGCGCCCATGCGCGTGATGAAGGTGATGCGGCCCGCCTCGCCCTGCGGGTTGAGCTTGTCGATGAGGGCGAGCGCGTCGTCGCCCGTCGTCGTCGGGCCGAGCTTGATGCCCAGCGGGTTCTGCACGCGCGAGAAGTAGTCGATGTGGGCACCGTCGAGCTGACGGGTGCGCTCCCCGATCCACACGAAGTGGCCGGAGCAGTCGTACGGGAGCCCGGTCCGCGAGTCGATGCGGGTCAGCGGACGCTCGTAGTCGAGCAGCAGACCCTCGTGGCTCGAGAAGAAGTCGACCGACCGCAGCGCGTCGAAGTCGGCGCCGCACGCGGCCATGAACCGGATGGCGCGGTCGATCTCGGCCGCGATCTCCTCGTACCGGGAGTAGGACGGGTTGGCCATGAAGCCGCGGTTCCACTCGTGCACCCGCAGCAGCGACGCGAAGCCGCCGGTGGTGAACGCGCGGATGAGGTTCAGGGTCGACGCGGCCGTGTGGTACGCCTCGAGCAGCCGCTGCGGGTCCGGTGTGCGGGCCTCGGGCGTGAACTCGTAGCCGTTGATGATGTCGCCGCGGAAGGCGGGCAGCGTCACGCCGTCGCGCGTCTCGCTGTCGGACGAGCGGGGCTTGGCGTACTGCCCAGCCATCCGACCCATCTTGATGACGGGCAGGCTCGCGCCGTACGTCAGCACCACGGCCATCTGCAGGATCGTCTTGATCTTGTTGCGGATGTTGTCGGCCGTGGCCTCGCCGAACGTCTCGGCGCAGTCGCCGCCCTGCAGCAGGAACGCCTCGCCCCGGCCGGCCGCGGCCAGCTGCGAGCGCAGGTGGTCCGCCTCGCCGGCGAAGACCAGCGGAGGCAACGTCGACAGGCGTGCGGTGACCGCCGCCAGGGCGGCCGCGTCGGGCCACTGCGGCTGCTGGAGCGGAGACATCGAACGCCAGGCCTCGAGCCCCGCGACGACCTGCGGGTCGGGCTCGACGCTCATGAGTGGCTCGCCGGGACGAGCGGCTGGCCGATGTCCTCGAGCAGCGCACCGAACCACGGCTGCGAGACGTCGAACGCCTTGCCGCCGGCGATGCGCGGGAACTCGATCGCGCGCAGCACGTCGCCCTGCTCCTCGTCGTGCCCGATGACGCCGGACTCGCCGCGCAGCGCGGACTCGACGGCCAGGTCGGTCATCGACTTGATGAGGCGGAGGTCCTCGGCGTTCGCGGCCGCGGCGCGCGAGTAGTAGCCGGACTTCTGCACCATGACCTTCTCGGCGCCCAGCTTCTCGGCGAACTGCTTGGCGAACCACTGGCCCGGGTTGATCGTGTCGAGCCGCACGTGCCCGAAGGCGTCGCGCAGCACCTCCTGGCCGGAGGACTCCAGCTGCTCGACGATCTCGTGCATGCCGGCACCCTCGGACAGGAAGATGTTGACGTTGCCCTGCGCGTCCATGACCTGCTTGAGGCGCGCGGCCTCGGCGTCGATGTCGAGCGCGAGCTCGGGCAGGAAGACGGCGTGGATGTCCCAGCGCTCGCGCGTGAGGCCGATGCCGGGCACCCACTCCTGCGTGTCGAGCCACTTGCGGTAGTCGGCCGCGGCCGCGGCGGTGAGCCACCCGCAGTGCCGACCCATGACCTCGTGCACGATGAGCATGCGGGGGCCCGAGCGGTGCTCACCGATGATGTTCGCGGCGAAGCCGGCGGCCTCCTCGGCGGCCGTCCAGGCGCCGAGCGACTGCTTGATGGGCACGACGTCGTTGTCGATGGTCTTGGGCAGGCCCACCACCGTCAGCTCGTACCCGTTGTCGTGCAGGTAGGCGGCGAGGTCGGCGGCGGTCGTGTTGGTGTCGTCGCCGCCGATGGTGTGCAGCACGTCGACGCCGTCTGACTTGAGCCGCTCGGCCGCCACCTGCAGCGGGTCCTGGCCCTCCTGCACGAGGCCGCGCTTCACGCAGTCGGCCGCGTTGGTGAGCTTGACGCGCGAGTTGCCGATGGGCGACCCGCCGAACTTGTGCAGGATGCCGGCCTTCGCGCGCGTCTCGTCGTCGATGACGATCTTGTCGCCGCGCAGCAGCCCGTAGTAGCCGTGCTCGTAGGCGATGATCTCGATGTCGGGAGCGATCTCCGTGTACCGCTCGATGAGCCCGCCGACGGCAGACGACAGGCACGGGGCGAAGCCACCTGCGGTCAGGAGGGCGACGCGACGAACCGACATGAGAAACACCTCTCGTTGACACCGTCGGCGCGCACGTACCGTCGGCGCGCCCCAGAGCCGGCGCTCAGGCCGACCGCGTCATCCTACTGACGTCTCGGGCTCGCCCTCGGGCGGGACCGGTACCTGGACGTCGGGCACGGGACGTCCACCGGGAGCGGCGGGAAGGTGATCGGCGGCGTCCCCGGCGACGGCCGGGTGGCCGGTGGCGATGCGCGCCTTCTGGGTGGCCGCGTAGACGTCGACGTACTCCTGGCCCGACAGGCTCATGACCGCGTACATGATCTCGTCGGTGACAGACCGCAGGATGAACCGGTCGTTCTCCATGCCCTGGTAGCGGCTGAAGTCGAGCGGCTCGCCGATGACGACGCCGATGCGCATGACCTTCGGGATGCGTCGGCCGGGGGGCTGCGCCTCGTCGGTGCCCACCATCGCGACCGGGATCACGGGGGCGCCGGACTCGAGCGCGAGCCGGGCGATGCCGGTCTTGCCGCGGTAGAGCCGACCGTCGGGGCTGCGGGTGCCCTCCGGGTAGATGCCGAACAGGTCGCCGTCGGCCAGCCGGCGCAGGCCCGTGCGCAGCGCTGCCTCGCTCGCCTTGCCGCCCCCGCGGTCGACCGGGATCGTGCCGACGCCGCGCATGAAGCCCGCGGTCAGCCGGCCCTTGATGCCCGAGCCCGTGAAGTACTCCTGCTTGCCGATGAACACCAGCTCGCGGTCGAGGACCAGGGGCAGGAAGAACGAGTCGATCACGGCGAGGTGGTTGCTCGCCAAGATCGCGGCGCCCTCCTCGGGCACGTTCTCCGCACCGCGCACCCACGGCCGGTAGACCAGGTGCAGCAGCGGACCGACGAAGACCCGCTTCATCAACCAGTAGAACAACGGTTCACCTCTCGACCCGACACACGGACTGTCCGTCCACCCGAGCCCTTGTGCTCGTACCCGACGACCCCCTGCGGCAGGCGGGGCCGAGCACGAGCCACCCCGACTGCTCGGTCCGACTCTAGAGTGCTCCTATGGCACCTCGCCCCGACGACCCCGACGACGGCGTCCAGCCGGCGGGCGCGGACGTCCCGCCGCCGACGCCCGACGAGGTGCCCGATCACCCGGCGCCCACGGACGACGAGGCATGGGCGCAGATCGTGGCCCAGCTCAGCGACCTCGACGGGTACGACGGGACGGACGACCCGCCGGAGCCCGAGAAGCCCGCCCCGACGCCTCCGAGCACCGGGCTCGCCTTCCCGGTCGCCCCCTGGGTGGCGGAGCGTCGGGTCGTGCGCCCGGCCCAGGAACCTGCTGCGGAGCCCGAGCTCACCGGCCGGGACTGGGACGGCACGTCGCAGTACGACGAGGCCGAGTCCGCGGTCGACGCCGACGCGCACTTCGTGCCGCCCGACCCGGGCCCGGTGCTCGGCGGCGACCCCCTGCTCACCATGGCGTGGTTCGCGGCGGCGGGCATGCCGATCTTCCTGCTCGTCGTGCTCGTCGCGTGGCGGGACGCCCCGGCGGCGCTCGTGCAGGCGGCCGCGGTGGTGTTCGTCATCGGGATCGCCGTGCTCGTGTGGCGGATGCCCCACCGCCGCGACCCCGACGACCACGACACCGGCGCCGTCGTCTGACCGACCCCGCCGTCCGCGCGGACCGGCACGTCGGTCAGAGACGCGCGAGGTCGGCCGCACCGACCATGCCCGCGTCGTTGCCCATCGACGCGACGACGAGCGTCGCCTCCGGCCGGTGCCCCCGACCCGACAGCTGCTCCGCGAAGCCGTTGCGTGCAGGGGCGAGGAGCAGGTCGCCCGCGTCGGCGACGCCACCGCCGATCACGATGAGCGCGGGGTCCAGCAGGGCGGTCGCCGACGCGGCGCCCTCCCCCAGCCAACGGCCCAGCTCGGTGAGCAGCTCGACCGCGAGCGGGTCCCCCTCCTGGGCGGCCTGCGTCACCTGCGGGCCGGTGAGCTTGTCGACGTTGCCGCCCGCGAGCTCGAGGAGCCGCGCCGCGCGCTCGGGCTGGATGATCACCGTCGCCTGCGCGTCGCGCACGAGCGCGCTGCCCGACGCGTACTGCTCCCAGCACCCCTCGTGCCCGCAGCCGCAGTAGTGGCCGCCAGGCACCACGCGCATGTGCCCGACCTCGGCGGCGACACCCCAGGCGCCGCGGACGAGCTCGCCGTTGGAGACGATCGCCCCGCCGAGGCCCGTGCCGACGGTCAGCATGAGCATGTCGTCGACGTCCCGCGCCGCGCCGAACCGGAACTCGGCCCAGCCGGCGGCGTTCGCGTCGTTCTCGACGACGATCAGCACGTCGTCGTCGCCGAGGATGGCCTGGACCTTCTGGCGCAGCGGGTAGTCGCGCCAGGCGATGTTCGGGGCGAACAGCACCGACGATCGGTCCGCGGAGACGAAACCGGCCGCGGCGACGCCCATGGCACTGACCTCGTAGGACCCGCTGAGCTCCTGGTAGACCTCGGCGATCGCCTTGTCGATGCCGGCGACGTCGTCCGGGGAGGTGTCGCGGCGCGTCTGCGCGAGGATCGTCCCGTCCTCGTCGACGACACCCGCCGCGATCTTCGTCCCGCCGATGTCCACACCGATGGCGTGCATGTTCGTGTGTGCTCCTACGCGCTCGTACCGTGCTCGCTACCGTCCGGTGCGGGCTCCACGCTAGCCGCCCGCGCGCGCCCGCGACGCCATCAGCCGGCGGCGGCGCACCCGGTCCGCGCCAGAGCGTACCCATTCGGGTGCTGCCTGCGCGGCACCCGGCGTCCCGTATCCTCGGGGCACACTTCGCCCCTCTGTCACTGGAGCCAGCATGGACGAGTTCCACACGCCGTTGCGTCTCGAGGTCGACCCCTCGAACAACCTCAACGACCTGCTCGCCGAGCGTGTCACGGGTACCCCCGACCGCGTCGTCGTCGAGCACAAGACACAGCAGGACGGCCCCTGGATCCCGCTCACGGCGCGCGAGTTCGACGCCGAGATCGTCGCCGTGGCCAAGGGCCTCGTCGCGCGCGGCGTCGAGCCGGGCGACCGCGTCGGCATCATGTCCCGCACCCGCTACGAGTGGTCGCTGCTGGACTGGGCGGTCTGGGCCGCCGGCGCCGTGCCCGTCCCGCTGTACGAGACCTCCTCGGCCGAGCAGGTGCTCTGGATCCTCACGGACGCGGACGTGTCGGTGCTCGTGGTCGAGTCGGCCGCGCACGCGGCGGTCGTCGAGGAGATCCGGGCGGACGTGCCGCACCTGCGCGAGGTCCTCGTCCTGGACGACGGCGCCGTCGAGACGATCGTGGCCGGCGGGGCGACGACGCCTGACGCCGAGATCACGCGCCGCCGCGGGCTCGCCGTGCTGTCGGACGTCGCGACCGTCATCTACACGTCGGGGACCACGGGCCGACCCAAGGGCGTCGAGCTGACGCACGGCAACTTCTACGAGCTCACCGTGAACACGGTCGCCGACCTCAACGAGGTGGTCAGCGAGCCCGGCGCGCGGACGCTGCTGTTCATGCCGCTCGCGCACGTCTTCGCGCGGTTCATCGAGGTGCTCTGCGTCCCGGCCGGCGCGGTCCTGGGCCACAGCCCCAGCACGGCGACGCTGCTCGAGGACCTCGCCTCGTTCCGGCCGACGTTCATCCTGGCGGTCCCCCGCGTCTTCGAGAAGGTCTACAACTCGGCCGAGCAGAAGGCCGCCGCATCGGGCAAGGGCTCGATCTTCCAGCGGGCCGCCAAGACGTCGATCGTGTACTCGCGCGCCCTGGACACCCCGCGCGGCCCGAGCCCGTGGCTGCGCCTGCAGCACAAGGTGGCGGACGCCCTCGTGCTGCACCGCCTGCGCAACGCGCTCGGCGGCCAGGCGCGCTGGGCGATCTCCGGCGGCGCTCCCCTGGGAGAGCGGCTGGGCCACTTCTACCGCGGTCTCGGCCTGAACGTGCTCGAGGGCTACGGCCTCACGGAGACGACCGCTCCGGCGACGGTGAACCGGCCCGGCCGCGGCACCAAGATCGGGACCGTCGGGCTGCCGCTGCCGGGCAGCGGGGTCCGCATCGCGGCCGACGGCGAGATCGAGGTCAAGGGCGTCCAGGTGTTCCGGGGCTACCACGCCAACGAGGCCGCGACCGCCGAGTCGCTGCACGACGGCTGGTTCCGCACGGGCGACCTCGGCTCCCTGGACGACGAGGGCTACCTGCGGATCACCGGGCGCAAGAAGGAGATCATCGTCACCGCCGGCGGCAAGAACGTCGCGCCCGCGGTGCTCGAGGACCGGATCCGCGCGCACCCCCTGGTGAGCCAGGTCGTCGTGGTCGGCGACCAGCGTCCGTTCATCGGCGCCCTGATCACGCTCGACCCCGAGGGCGTGCCCGGCTGGCTGGCCGCACACGGCAAGCCCGAGATGTCGCTCACCGAGGCCGCCCAGGACGCCGACGTGCTGGCATCGCTGGACAAGGCGGTCGAGAAGGCCAACAAGGCCGTGTCGCGGGCCGAGTCGGTGCGCAAGTACCGGATCCTCGAGACGGATCTCACCATCGCCAACGGCTACCTCACGCCGAAGCTCAGCATCCGTCGCAACGAGGTGCTCAAGGCGTTCGCGGGTGAGGTCGACGCGCTCTACGACGGCCCGGCGCGCGACTGAGGCTCACACCGCGCGCACCAGGCGCAGGGGCGGGACGAGTCCGGAGGCCGCGAGCACGTCGATGGCGTGCTGCTCCGCGGCGTCGAGCTCGACCGACCCTGCGCCGGTCGTCGCCGTGACGGGGGCCGGGGCGCGCACGGGGATCGTCAGGAACGTGACGACGCAGTCCGCGCACGCCGTCGCGCGCTGGGTGCAGGTGTCGCAGTCGATGATCATGTCGCGGACGCTAGCGGGGGCCACCGACACGGCCGCCGGCCCTGCTCAGAGGTGCTGGAGCCTCGCGACCAGCGTGCTCGACGGCACCACCCACGCGCCGTCCGCCTCGACGTCGCGCACGACCTCCTGGTCGCTCGTGACGACGACCACCACGCGTCCGGGCGGCTCGGCGTGCACCAGCCGGCGGATGAGGTCGTCGGCGATCTCCCCCACCGCGAACAGCACCCGCACCCCACGCGCGTAGCCGCCGGGTGGGCCTTGCTGGCCCTCCTTGCCGTCGAAGCAGCACGTGACCTCGGCGCCGGTGCGCGCGGCGACCCCGGCCAGCCCGTCGACCAGCCGCCGCCTCTGCTCGGCCAGTGAGAGGTCGCCGAAGCCGGACTTGGACACGTTGTAGCCGTCGACGAGCAGGTGCGCCCACGGCTGCCGGAGCAGCTCGTCCAGCAGGGCCGGGTCGTCGACCGACCGTCCGCGCGAGCCGGGTCGGACCGCGGCCGGCGTCGCCGAAGGACCCACCAGGTCCGCGGGCAGGTCGGCGACGGGCGGCAGGGCGAGCTCGGAGCGGAGCCCGCTGGCGGCGTCGACGATCGTGTCCAGCAGGAGCCGGACGCGCACGTCGGCCAGCTTGCGGCCGGCGCGCAGCTCGGCGCGCGCGGCGGTGCGCTCCGCCTGGGACGCGCGGCGCTCCTCGAGCGCCTGCCGCAGGTCGTCCTCGGCCCGGGCACGCGCGAGCTCGGCCGCATCGTGCACGGCGCGTGCCTCCTCGGCCCCGCGCCGGGCCTCGCTGCGCGCGCGGTCCGCGTCCGAGCGC